>JBEDTP010000240.1:0-9754 GCA_040119075.1 Flavobacterium sp. | reverse complement strand
ATTTTGTCATTAAAAAAGAAATTAAGTCCGAATTACTTAATACAACTTACTATCCAGAGAATATCTTTATAGATTATTTAAATTGTGTAGAATGAAAAACTAAATAAAAACAAAAAAGCCTTGCAAATGCAAGGCTTTTTTTGTGATCGCGCCAGGATTCGAACCTGGGACCTACTCATTAGAAGTGAGTTGCTCTATCCAGCTGAGCTACGCAACCAATATTTATTTCCGTCGGGGTGGCAGGATTCGAACCTGCGGCCTCCTGCTCCCAAAGCAGGCGCGATAACCGGGCTACGCTACACCCCGAAAAAAAGCGGAGAGACAGGGACTCGAACCCTGGCGACGGTTGCCCGTCGACAGATTAGCAATCTGCTCCATTACCGCTCTGGCACCTCTCCTATCTCAATCTGTTACAACAAAGAACTTATCTTTTTTGCGATTGCAAATGTACACTTTCACATCATATATCACAACATTTTTTTAGCTTTTTTTTATTATTTATTTTAATTTTATCTGAAATAGCTATAAGTCAATCATATACATTTTAAAATAATTTTAGAAAAAATAAACTTTCACTAATAGTTTTTTATCATTTTCACAAAAACTCTTTAATCAATGAAAAAATTATAGGATTAAAAATAAAAATAGTAAATTCGCAAAACATTTAAAATTTACAGAAAACATGAGTAAAAAAGTTGTAATTGTATCTGCTGTTAGAACTCCTATAGGAAGTTTCATGGGGGCTTTATCTACTGTACCAGCTACTAAACTTGGTGCAGCAGCAATTAAAGGTGCTTTAAATAAAATTAATTTAGACCCAAATAAAGTTGATGAAGTTTTAATGGGTAATGTTGTTCAAGCAGGAAATGGACAAGCTCCAGCAAGACAAGCAGCTATTTACGCAGGATTATCAAATACTGTCCCTTGTACTACAATTAATAAGGTTTGTGCTAGTGGAATGAAAGCCGTTATGCAAGGAGCACAAGCGATTATGTGTGGAGATGCAGAAATTGTTGTTGCTGGCGGAATGGAAAACATGAGTCTTATTCCTCATTATGTTCATATGAGAAATGGAGTAAAGTTTGGACCAACATCATTTGTTGATGGAATGCAAAAAGACGGATTAGTAGATGCATATGACAATAATGCAATGGGAGTTGCTGCTGATTTATGCGCCACTGAACATAAAATTTCAAGAGAAGAGCAAGATAATTTTGCTATTCAATCGTATAAAAGATCTGCTAGTGCTTGGGACGCTGGAAAATTCGACTCGGAAATTGTTCCTGTTGAAGTTCCACAAAGACGTGGTGATGCAATCATAGTTTCTAAAGATGAAGAATATACTAATGTTAAATTAGACAAGATACCTGCACTTTCTGCTGTTTTTACAAAAGAAGGTACGGTTACTGCTGCAAATGCTTCAACTATCAATGACGGTGCTGCTGCATTAGTTTTAATGAGTGAAGAAAAAGCAAATGAGTTAGGATTAAAACCTTTAGCTTACATAAAATCTTATGCAGATGCTGCACATGAGCCTGTTTGGTTTACAACAGCTCCAGCTAAAGCTTTACCAATTGCTTTAAAGAAAGCAAATTTATCTATTTCTGATGTTGACTTTTTTGAATTTAATGAAGCATTCTCAGTTGTTGGATTAGCAAATGCTAAAATATTAGGATTAGATAATAACAAAGTAAACGTTAATGGTGGTGCTGTTTCATTAGGTCATCCTCTTGGATGTTCAGGAGCAAGAATTATTGTAACTTTAATTAATGTTTTAGAACAAAACAATGCAAAATTCGGTGCTGCTGCTATATGTAATGGTGGTGGTGGTGCATCTGCAATTGTAATTGAAAAAGCATAAATTTATAAATTATGAGTTGCAAAATATATTTTGCAACTCATAATCAATTAACTCATAATTATTTTTAATGTTCGGAATTTGTAACCTTTCCATAGTTCCTATTCGATTTGAACCTTCAGATAGAAGCGAGCAGGTTTCTCAACTTTTATTTGGAGAGCATTTTACTATTTTAGAACAAGATAAAAAATGGACTAAAATAGAAGTTGCATTTGATAATTATATTGGATGGATTGACAACAAACAGTACTTAATTATTAATGAAGACCATTTTAATTATTTGAACAATTCACCCATTGTTTTAAATAATGATTTAATTGAATACATTTCTTCTCCAAATAATATTTTAACTCCTATTCCGCTAGGTGCTTCAATATCTTTTTTAGAAAACGAACAAATAAACGCTTCAAATTATACTTTTGATGGAGTTAAAATTTGCGGACAAAAAGAAAAAGATAATTTAATTAAAACTGCATTTATGTATTTAAACACTCCTTATCTATGGGGAGGAAAAACACCTTTTGGTATTGATTGTTCTGGCTTTACACAAATGGTTTATAAAATTAATGGTTATAAACTTTTGAGAGACGCATCTGAGCAAGCTAGTCAAGGTGATGCTTTAAGTTTTATTGAAGAAAGCGAACCCGGAGATTTAGCATTCTTTGATAATGAGGAAGGAAATATTACACATGTAGGTATAATGATGAATGATAATTATATTATTCACGCATCTGGAAAAGTAAGAATTGACAGGCTTGATCATCTAGGAATTTACAACGTAGATACTGGAAGACATACACATAAATTAAGAGTCATAAAAAAAATAATATAAAAAAAAACCGCTAAAAGCGGGTTTTTTTTTATTTAATTGTGGCTGCTTTATCTTTCATTCCAAGAATTTCATAACATGTTTTAAGTAATATTTTAGTATTACTATCGTTTGAATTTATTTCGTATGCTTTTTCAAAACTTGGTAACGCCCTTCTAAACATAGCATTTCTTTTTGCTATTAATTCATCATACTTTGACTTATTATTAGCATTAGCATTTATTTCAGTAACTAATTTATCGTCTTCTTTTAAATACTCATAACCTTCATTAAAGTAAAGACTAAACTCTCTAGTCAACAAATCTTGATCATTTGGATTTAATTTAATTGCTTCAGTGAAAAGAGGTTTTGCTTTTTCTATATTACCATTTTGAAGAGTTACAATAGCTAACATTTTATAAACCTCAGGCTTTTTTACAGATACTTTTTCATCTCTAGGTTTTTCATGCGTTTTTATAGCAATTGCTTTAACTCTAGATTCTCTGTTAGTAAACACATCTTCAACATCAGTAGCTTTATTCATTGCATAAAAAACAGCTCCATTATTTAAGTAGTCACTATCTTTATACTCTTCATACATTTTTTCTGCCAATTTATAATCTTCAGCTTGAACAGCTAATATCGCAGCGTTTTCTAGATTCGAACCATCTTCATTATCTAATTTATATAATGAATAAAAAACGCTTGAAGCTTCTTTATATTTTTTTTCTTGATTTAATTTAAATGCAGATTCAGATAATTGATTTTTCAATAAATTAATTGACTCATCAATTCCTTTAGATTGTTCGTGTTTACCTAACTTTTTTGCAAGATTTCTTGCTTCAATTCCTGTTTTTCCATAGACTTCGAGAAACTTAATGTCTTCAAACTTTTTTAAAGCTGCTTCAATAGCAAATTTATCATTTGGATTCTTTTTATACAATAAAAGATATTCGTAAACAGGCTGTCTTAATTTACTTATATAAAAATCTAGTTTTTCATTATCATCTAATAAATCTAAATTAGATTCCAAATAATTTAAAGCATTATTAAATTTTTCTAATTCATTTTCAGATGGCTGATATTGATTATTTTGAAATTTCTTCAAAGTTCTCAACTCATCTTTTTGAGCAAAAGTAGCTACAGATAACATTAGCGCTACACCTAAAATTATTTTTCTCATAAGTTTTATTAATTAATATATAACATAAAGCCCAAATAAATTTGGGCTTTTATTTTAAAATTATTTATTCTTGAGAGTCGTCTTCTGACGAAATTTCGTCTTCAGATAGATTTTCATCTATAACTTCTCCATCAATATCCTCGATATTTTCTTCGTCTTCTTCTTCACGAAGAACTTTAGTTACAGCAGCAATTGAATCATTTCCTTTAATATTTATTAAACGAACACCTTGTGTTGCTCTTCCCATAACACGTAAATCAGAAATTTCCATTCTAATTGTTAAACCAGACTTGTTGATGATCATTAAATCATCTTCATCAGTAACTCCGTTTATAGAAATTAAAGAACCTGTTTTTTCGGTTAAATTAAGCGTTTTAACACCTTTTCCACCACGGTTGGTTACACGGTAAACATCTTCTCCATCATCATCAACAAGTTTAGTACGCTTACCATAACCGTTTTCTGTAACAACTAAAATTTGAGAATCGTTAACGTCTTTTTCATCTATTGAAACCATTCCGATAACTTCATCTTTATCATTTGCTAAAGTAATTCCTCTAACTCCAGATGCTGTCCTACCCATTGGTCTTGTTTTGCTTTCTTCAAATCGGACTAATTTACCCGATTTAACCGCTAGTAAAACATGACTATTTCCGGTTGTTAACTTAGCTTCTAATAACTCATCATTATCTTTAATAGTAATTGCATTAATACCATTTTGACGTGGACGAGAATATTGTTCAAGTGGTGTTTTCTTAACTTGACCATTTTTAGTAGCCATAATCACATAATGATTATTGATGTATTCTTCATCTTTTAAATCTTGAGTGCAGATGTAAGCTTTAACCTTATCATCATTTTCAATATTTATAAGGTTTTGAATTGCTCTACCTTTACTCGCTTTTGTTCCTTCTGGAATCTCAAATACACGCATCCAGAAACACTTACCTTTTTGAGTAAAGAACATTAAATATTGATGATTTGTAGCAACAAATAAATGCTCTAAGAAATCTTGATCTCTAGTAGCTGCACTCTTTTGTCCTACTCCTCCTCTATTTTGTGTTTTATATTCGGTTAATGAAGTTCTTTTGATATAACCAGCATGAGAAATAGTAATAACTACTTGTTCATCTGCAATTAAATCTTCAATACTAACATCACCACCAGCATATTCAATTGTTGAACGACGCTCATCTCCATACTTGTCTCTAATTTCAACCAATTCAGTTTTAATTAGTTCCATTCTCAATTCTTTACTTGCTAATAATTCTTTTAATCCAGCGATTAATTTCATTATTTCTTCGTACTCACCACGCAACTTATCTTGCTCAAGACCTGTTAATTGTCTTAACCTCATTTCAACAATTGCACGTGCTTGAATTTCTGATAAATTAAAACGCTCTATTAACTTCGTTCTTGCTTCATCTCCATCTTTAGATGATCGAATTAAAGCAATAACTTCGTCTATATTATCAGAAGCAATTATCAAACCTTCTAATATATGTGCACGCTCTTCTGCTTTTCTTAATTCATATTGCGCTCTACGAACTACTACTTCGTGTCTATGTTCAACAAAATAATGAATTAATTCTTTTAAATTCAACATTTGTGGTCTTCCGTTAACCAGTGCAATATTATTAACACTAAAAGAAGATTGTAACTGAGTAAATTTATAAAGTGTATTTAAAACAATATTTGGTACTGCATCTCTTTTTAATTCGTATACAATACGCATTCCGTTTCTATCTGATTCATCTCGAATAGTAGAAATACCTTCAATTTTTTTCTCATTAATTAAATCGGCCGTTTTCTTAATCATATCGGCTTTATTGACTTGGTATGGAATTTCAGTAACAATAATAGCTTCTCTATTATTACTCTCCTCAAAACGAGCTTTAGCACGCATAACTATTCGTCCACGACCCGTTTTGAATGCTTCACGCACACCTTCATAACCATAAATAACTCCTCCTGTTGGAAAATCTGGAGCTTTAATATGATGCATTAACTCATCAATCTCAATATCATTATTATCAATATAGGCTAAAGTACCATCAATAACTTCAGTCAAATTATGAGGTGGCATATTAGTTGCCATACCTACTGCAATACCTGAAGCACCATTAATTAATAAATTAGGAACTCGTGTTGGCATTACTTTAGGTTCTTCTAAAGTATCATCAAAGTTCAATTGAAAATCAACTGTCTCTTTGTCAATATCTGCCAATATTTCTTCAGAAAGCTTACGCATTCTAGCCTCAGTATAACGCATTGCTGCAGGACTATCACCATCTACAGAACCAAAGTTACCTTGACCGTCTACAAGTAAATAACGTAGACTCCAGTCTTGCGCCATACGAACCATTGCATCATATACCGAAGTATCTCCATGAGGGTGATACTTACCTAATACTTCTCCAACAATTCTTGCAGATTTTTTATGTGCTCTATTTGATAAAACACCCAATTCATACATTCCAAATAAAACTCTACGGTGAACAGGTTTTAAACCATCTCTCACATCTGGAAGTGCTCTCGATACAATAACTGACATTGAATAATCAATGTAAGCTGACTTCATTTCGTCTTCAATGTTAATCGAAATTAACTTTTCTCCGTCAGACATATATATTTATTTATATTAAAATTATCATTCGTTGTTTAACGTGCCAATATACGGCTTTTTCTAATTTTCAAAGACTAATTCCTTTATAAATTTAAACGATTTATTAACAATTTTAAATTCGAAAATGATGACAATTAGTAAACTTTTGATTTTTATTTATCATTTTTTTTTTGTCAATTAGCATATAAATATAGTTTAGGTATGTTTTTTGCTTTATTTAAAGCAATTCTTTTTACTTTTACAATAAACAACAATAGAAGATGGACGATAATTTTTCACCAAGAGTCAAAGAGGTGATTTCTTATAGTAAGGAAGAGGCTTTAAGATTAGGACACGATTTCATAGGAACTGAACATCTTATGTTAGGGCTATTACGTGAAGGTCAAGGTAAAGCTATGGCAATTCTAAACAACATGGCTGTCGATTTCATGCACCTTAGAAATAAAGTTGAAATCTTAAGTCCGGCAAACACAACAGATGTTCAAAATAACGATAAAAAAAACCTTCATTTAACAAGACAAGCTGAAAGAGCTTTAAAAACAACTTTTTTAGAAGCAAAACTTTACAACAGCACCCTTATAAGTACGGCTCATTTGTTATTATGTATTTTAAGAAATGAAAATGACCCTACAACTAAGTTGTTAAATAAACTTAAAATTGATTACGAAGGAGTAAAAGACCAATATTCTACAATGATGACAAACGAAAATGATTATATAGAAAATCTTCCAAAAGCCGAATCTTACAATGATGATTCAGGGCAAGAAGACAACGCTAAAGATGCTGGGTTTAATAATCCAACTGGCGGAAATAAGAGTACAAAAAAATCTAAAACCCCTGTTCTAGATAATTTTGGTAGAGATTTAACTGAGATGGCAGAACAAGGTAAGCTTGATCCTGTTGTAGGACGTGAAAAAGAAATTGAAAGAGTTTCGCAAATTTTAAGTAGAAGAAAAAAGAATAACCCGCTACTTATTGGTGAACCTGGTGTTGGTAAATCTGCTATAGCTGAAGGACTAGCATTAAGAATTATAAAGAAAAAAGTATCTAGGATATTATTCAACAAAAGGGTTGTAACCTTAGATTTAGCAAGTTTAGTTGCTGGAACTAAATATAGAGGGCAGTTTGAAGAGCGCATGAAGGCGGTTATGAATGAATTAGAGAAAAATGATGATATCATTTTATTTATTGATGAAATTCATACAATTGTAGGAGCAGGTGGTGCAACTGGTTCATTAGACGCATCAAACATGTTTAAACCAGCATTAGCAAGAGGTGAAATTCAATGTGTTGGAGCAACAACATTAGATGAGTATCGCCAATATATTGAGAAAGATGGAGCGCTTGAAAGACGTTTTCAAAAAGTAATTATTGAACCTACTTCTGTTGAAGAAACAATTACTATACTTAATAATATTAAGCAAAAGTATGAAGATCATCATAGTGTTACTTATACAACTGAAGCTATTGAAGCTTGTGTAAAATTGACCAATAGATATATGACAGATCGTTTTCTTCCGGATAAAGCTATTGATGCATTAGATGAAGCTGGTTCAAGGGTTCATATTACTAATATTGATGTTCCAAAACAAATCATTGAATTAGAAAGACAACTTGAAGATGTAAGAGAGTTAAAAACAACTGTTGTAAAAAAACAGAAATATGAAGAAGCAGCAAAACTTAGAGACGACGAAAAAAAGATTGAAAAAGAACTAGCTATTGCTCAAGAAAAATGGGAAGAAGATGCTAAAAACAATAGAATAACAGTAACTGAAGACAATGTAGCTGATGTTGTCTCAATGATGACAGGAATTCCAGTTAATAGAATTGCTCAAACAGAAAGTAATAAATTAGCTCACTTACCTGAATTGATAAAAGGCAAAGTAATTGGACAAGATGAAGCTGTTGAGAAAGTTGCTAAAGCTATTCAACGTAATAGAGCAGGTTTGAAAGATCCAAATAAGCCTATAGGCTCATTCATATTCTTAGGTCAAACAGGTGTTGGAAAAACACAATTAGCTAAAGTAATTGCAAAAGAATTATTTGATTCTGAAGATACTTTGGTTCGAATTGACATGAGTGAATACATGGAGAAATTTGCAATTTCTAGATTAGTTGGAGCTCCTCCGGGATACGTAGGATATGAAGAAGGTGGACAATTAACTGAAAAGGTAAGAAGAAAGCCTTATTGTGTTGTTCTTTTAGATGAAATTGAAAAAGCACATCCAGATGTATTTAATATGATGCTTCAAGTTTTAGATGACGGACATTTAACAGATAGTTTAGGTCGTAAAATTGACTTCAGAAATACTATCATCATTATGACATCTAATGTTGGTGCACGTCAATTAAAAGACTTTGGGCAAGGAGTTGGTTTTGGCACTTCTGCAAAAACAGCACAAGCTGATGAACATTCTAAAGGGATTATAGAAAATGCGCTTAAAAAAGCATTTGCACCTGAATTTTTAAACAGAATTGATGATGTAGTTGTTTTTAATGCGTTAGAAAAAGAAGATATTGATAAAATTATCGATATTGAAATGGCTAAGCTTTACTTGAGAGTTAAAGATTTAGGATATAACTTATCTTTATCAGAAAAAGCAAAAGACTATATTGCAGAAAAAGGATTTGATAGGCAATTTGGAGCTAGACCTTTAAAAAGAGCTATTCAAAAATATGTTGAAGACGCTTTAGCTGAAGAAATAATTACTTCAAAAATTCATGAAGGAGATGAAATTTTCATGGATTTAGATGATAAAACAAATGAGCTGACTATTTCAATTAAAAAAGCTAAAAAACCTACTGAAGAGTAGGTTTTTTATTCGTATTAAAGTTATGAATAAAACAATTATAGGTTCTAGAGAATGGTGTTCTTTACCTGAACTAGGAATAGAACTCATTAAAGCTAAAATCGATTCAGGGGCAAAAACAACTGCATTGCATGCAGATAATCTAACTAAATTTAGCAGAGATGGTGAATATTGGGTTAAATTTTCATTACATCCTTTAAAATCAAAACCTGAATTACTTGTTGAATGTGAGGCAAAACTTTTAGAAAAAAGAATTATTAAAAGTTCTAATGGCACTAAGGAAGAACGTTTTGTAATTGAAACTCAACTTGTTTTGGGAAATTCTTCATACCCAATTGAAGTAACATTAACTAATCGAAAACTGATGGGTTTTCAAATGTTACTGGGAAGACAAGCCATGAATAAAAGAGTATTAATTGATTGTGAGTTTAGATATTTATTAGGAAAACCAATTATCTAAAATTGCTTA
>JBEDTP010000239.1:0-9813 GCA_040119075.1 Flavobacterium sp. | reverse complement strand
TTAACCCCTCAAGAAGAATGGGATTTATTAGAAAATCATTACAATCGTGTAACGGATACTTGCATTCCTGAAGAAGAAGCTTTTAGAAGATTACAATCACATTTATTTGAAATTTGGAACAAAGCAGACAAAGCTGGAGAAAGATATTTTCCACATGAATTTATGTACCAAATGATTAATTCAGGTGTTTTAGAACAGTATTATGAAATTGATCCGAAAGATTCTTGGATGGTTGCTGCAGCAGAAAAGAACTTACCTATAGTTGTTCCTGGATGGGAAGACAGTACTATGGGAAATATTTTTGCTTCATATTGTATTAAAGGTGAATTGAAAGCCTCAACTACTAAAAGCGGAATTGAGTACATGATGTGGCTTGCTGATTGGTATCCAAAAAACTCTAAAGGAAAAGGGTTAGGTTTTTTCCAAGTTGGCGGTGGTATTGCGGGAGATTTCCCAATATGCGTTGTTCCAATGCTTTATCAAGATATGGAAATGCACGACATTCCATTTTGGAGCTATTTCTGTCAAGTTTCTGACTCTACAACAAGTTATGGTTCTTATTCTGGAGCAGTTCCAAATGAAAAAATTACTTGGGGAAAACTAGACATTACAACACCTAAATTCATTGTGGAATCTGATGCAACAATCGTTGTACCATTGATTTTTGCTCATGTTTTAGGTTGGTAAAAAAAATGAAAAAAAATTAAATTTTAATTTGATTATTTCAATAAGGATGTTACTTTTGATAAAAATTAAAGATTAAATTTTACCCAATGAAAAGAGTTATTGTTGATTACGCAAAATTAACAAATGAAATCTTAACCTTGCTAGTTGAGAAGTTTCCTGATGGATATGAAGATTCAGATATCATACGATTCAAAAACATTAAAAATGAAACAGTTGAGGCTGTTGAAGTACGTACAGAAGACACTATTTTTTTAGTAAAAGTAAGTACTAAATTAGCTGACAGAATAGAGAACTTCGAAGATGATGATGAAGATGAACAAACAAGTGAAGATACATTAGATTCTTTAAACGATTTAGAAATTGCTGATGAATCAGAAGCTGAAGAAGATTAAAAAAAAGCTCCAATTTAAATTGGAGCTTTTTTTTATAAATATCTTTCTTTAATAATTTCTAAATGATGCTTTTCATGACCTTGAATTATAACACCTATTGCTCTGACTGAAACTTTACAATCTGAAGCTGTTCCAAGTCTCAACATCTGTTCATTTGTAAAACTTTTAAACAAACAAATTGTCGAATTTCTTACCATCTTATATTCTTCAAGCAGACTTGGTAGACTTCTATCAGATGCTTTAGCCTCCATCACATAATCATTCTCTTCAAAACCAGGTAATTCTGTAATATCATTTCGTGCTATTCTCAATGCTCTATATGCAAATATTCTTTCAGCATCAATTAGATGCAAAAAAATATCTTTTATAGTCCATTTTTCTTCCAAATACCTATAATTTAATTTACTTCTTGGTATTGATTTAAAAAATTCTAAAACAATTATTGACTGTTGAATTAGCCCATCAATAATTGATAAATTATTATTTGCTTTTGCTACATAGTCTGCATAAAATGGAGCAAACTCATTTTCGTTAAACTCTATCATAATTATAAATATAATAAAAAATCCCGTAAAAACGGGACTTTAACTCTACATTTCTTTAAAAATGGTATGCATTAACCTCTTTTTGTCATTGATGCTTTCTTCAAGCGATATCATGGTTTCAGTTCTATAAACACCCTCAATATCATCAATCATGAAAATAACTTCTTTTGCATGTTTAGTATCTCTTGCTCTAATTTTACAAAAAATATTAAATTTTCCAGTTGTAATATGTGCTACTGTCACATAAGGAATTTGATCTATTCTTTCTAAAACAAATTTTGTTTGTGAAGTATTATGCAAGAAAACACCAACATAAGCTATAAAAGAGTATCCTAATTTTTCATAATCTAATGTTAAAGAGGAACCTTGAATAATTCCAGCCTCTTCCATTTTCTTAACCCTAACATGCACAGTCCCTGCAGAAATTAGCAATTTTTTTGCAATATCCGTAAAAGGAACTCTTGTGTTGTCAATTAACATGTCTAAAATTTGATGATCCACTTCATCTAATCGAAACTTACTCATAAAGTATAATATATATTTAAAAAATCCAGTTTGAAAGCGCAAATTTATTAAAGAATTAATAATCCATTACTATATTTTAACAAATTATTTAGATAAAAATCAGCTTTTTCTTGAAGTTTTGGTAAATTTCCATAAGAAGAACTAAAAAACATTCCTTTACAATCGTATTCAACATGACCAAAAGAATGCTCCAAACCATCTATTTGTATTATTTCAGCTAAGAAATTAACTTCATTACCTATTAACACTTCTTTAAATTGCGCTGCAAAGTTAATTATTTTTTCTTCAGAATTCTCTATAATTTTGACGTTTCTATAAACAAAATCGAAAAATTTCTTGGAGTTTTGAGGTATTTTTAAATAATCTATGATTTCATTGTCAAAATCTCTACATTTATTAGTTTCCAAAAAAGAATATACTAAGGCTATAAATACGAATTTACGAACTTCATCCCTTTGATAATCATCAGCATAATGTCCGGCTTCAAACAATATTGTTGGAGTTCCGTGGGCAGTAAAATAGTCTCCTATACAATTAATATTAAAAGCATCATCAAATCTCCCTACTTGATTAGTAATAATAGATTGCATAACACTATTTATTGAATTAATAACTTTAACAGCTTTATAGCGAGTTTCATTAAAATGACACTCATTATTATAAGAAGGTGCTAAAAACGACATTGTTGCAGGTAAATTATAGTCTTCTGTACCAAATATAGTTCGTTGATCATGCAAATTGTAACAATAGTCAGGTTTAAATTCAAGGTATAATTTACGTAATAGCCTACTTTCAGGTTGCGTAACATTAAAAGCATCTCTATTTAGGTCAATTTCATTTGCATTCACACGAGTATATGCCTGAGCACCATCTGGATTTAGTATTGGGATACATAATAAAGTATAATCTTCTTTTATTTTTTGAGCTAATTCATTATCAGAATTTAAGAAATTAAAAAAATCAAATAATCCTTTTGTAGTTGTAGATTCGTTTCCATGCATTTGAGACCACATAAAAACTTTTGTTTTTCCAGTCCCAACTTGAACACTATATATGTTTTTATCTTGTACTGACTTTCCTTCAACTGAAATTTTAAATTCTTTATTTAATAAATTTAATTCGGGTTCAATATGCGTATTGGTAATATATCGTCCGGATAGGTTTTTATTTAAATATTGATTTGCTAATTCTAAAAACATACTTTTTAATTGAGTTACAAATGTAAACAACTATCTATTTACAATTGTGAACACATAAATTTACAATTATATTCACTTTTGTAAACAATTAAATGCGATGGTTGTTACTCTTTACTAATAGTTTGTTAAATAAATTTAACACATTTTATTTTTTCTAATTAAAATTTTAATTATCAGCTATTTAAATAATTTTATATAAAGTTTTTATTTAATTATAATTTATATTCTTGATAGCTTTGTTGGTTATTACAAAACTTATATTTACATTTGTAAACCTAATTTTACACAATTATAATTTACAATGGTAAACACGGAAGATTTTATTAAACGACTAGAAGAGATACTAGAATACTATGGTTTATCTGCTTCTGGATTTGCAGATAAGATTAGTGTACAGCGCTCTAGTTTGTCTCACCTACTCTCTGGAAGAAATAAACCTAGTTTAGATTTTATCCTAAAAATTATTGATGAATTTCCCGAAGTAGATTTGTATTGGATTTTAAATGGGAAAGGAACTTTTCCAAAATCTGAAAATAAAATTATTGAAAATAGATCTTCTGCTCCAATTTCTAAAATTGAAAATGTGATAGAAAAAACGATTGAATCCAATTCAGATTTATTTTCGCAAAATTTAGAAAGTGGGAATACTGCCGTAAAAAATAATTTAGAAGAAAATTTTTCAAATACGCAAAATTTGCCGCAAACAAAAAATTCGTCCAATATTGAACGAATTGTTGTTTTTTATAAAAATGGAAATTTTAAAGAATATTTACCCGAATAATTATTTTCGAGGAGTAAAACTATTTTCTGAAACTTTTCCTATTACTCCTTTAAAGTTTGCTTCTAATATAGGTAAATCTTTTTCTATATTCCCTGTTGGATAAAACGGCTCATGGTAAACAACTTCCTTTTTGCCATAATCAAAGGCTACAGGAATAATGGGTACATTTGCTTTTAAAGCAATATAATAAAAACCTGTTTTCCATTCTCTCACTTTTTTACGAGTTCCTTCTGGAGCAATTGCTAATCTAAACACTTCGTTTTGTTCAAATATCTTAGCAATAGCGTCAACTTTATTTTCCTTCTTTTGACGGTTTAAAGCTGTTCCTCCTGTCCATTTAAAAAAATAACCAAATGGAAAAACGAATAATTCTTTCTTAGCAACATAGTTTATCTTTAAACCTAAAATTTCTCTAGAGAAAATTCCTAAAAAGAAATCCCACCAACTGGTATGTGGTACAGCTATTATTACACACTTAGGAATATCTTTTTCAATGTTACCAATTATCTTCCAACCCAACGCTTTGCAAAAGATAAATTTATAGATGTGTTTTTTCATTCTCACTTTGATTTGGCGTAAAAATAGAATTATATTTACAAATAGAAAAAATACAATGCTTAAAAAGTGGTTAAGTTATATCCTTCCTATTACTATATATGAGAAAAAATCTCAAATAAGTAAGAATTTAGAAGTTACCTGGAATAATGGTAAATTGGTTATTGACTCTGAAAATACTAATTATTCTTATGGAAGTCTACAAAAGGTGCTGCGTAAAGGATTACACTCAATTGGCATGGTACATATTTCCAAAATGAATTCCATTTTAGTTCTTGGTGTTGCTGGCGGAAGTGTTATTAAAACACTTGTGGATGAATTTCAATTTAAAGGAAAAATAACTGGAGTTGAAATTGATGAAGAAATTACTACTATAGCAAATCAGTATTTCAAATTGAATGAAATAACGAACTATACTCCTATTATTGCTGATGCAAATGAATTCGTTAAAAACACTACTGAAAAATTTGATTTAGTTATCATAGACATTTTTCAAGATGCAACAATGCCTGATTTCTTGTTTGAAGAAGAATTCATCAATAATATTAAACAATTGCTTAACTCAAAAGGTTTTATTTTATTTAATACAATGAATTTAGACGAAAAAGGAATTGATAAAAACAAACAATTTATAATTCATTTTGAAATCTTAACTTATACTATTAAAGAATTTAAAAATATTGAAGTTTTTAATGAATTGATTATAGTTGAAAAGATTAGTTAGTTTGTTTTTTGTAAAACAAATAAAATAGAATACCTATAATTATTAATCTAACATAAGTAATTATTGGCTTTAAAATTAATCCAAAAGTATATTTTAGATAAAAATCCAATTGATTTCCCCAACTTTCATGATAATTTTCTGTTATGTATTCACCAACATATAAAGTGAACAAAAACTGAAATACTTGAGTGATGATATAAAAAATAATAAAAAACTTTATCCATTTTAAATAATCAAAGTTTGGTTTGATTAACTTTAGTAAGAAATAAAAAGGTAAAATACTTGAAATATTGAAAAGTATATCTGAAAACCAAAACTTAAATTTATTATCTAAATTTGTTAGAACAAAAAGATTTTCAAACATAATTTCAACGGTATAGGCAAAACCAGAAATAGCTAACCAAGCTGATAATCCAAATCCAACTAATAATATTTCTTTTTTCATAATCTAAACCATTTTCCTAGCCTTTTCTAGATCTTCAGGCGTATCAATTCCTATACTTCCGTGAGCTGTTTCAACCATTTTAATACGTTTTCCATATTCTAAATAGCGAAGTTGCTCTAGTTTTTCAGAAGCTTCTAATGATAACATTGGTAAATTATAAAAATCTAGTAACGCTTCTTTTCTAAATGCATAAATTCCAATGTGTTTCATATAACGAACGCCAACATTTTCTTCTCTTGGAAAAGGAATTACCGAACGCGAAAAATAAAGAGCAAAATTTTGTTGGTCTACAATAACTTTTACATTATTCGGACTATTAATTTCTTCTTTATCAGTAATTTGAAACATTAAAGATGCTAAATCTACTTTTTTATCAGTATCTTTTTTGAAAACCTCAATTAACTCTTTTAATGGTTTTTTATCGATGAAAGGTTCGTCACCTTGGACATTTACCACAACATCAACGTCAATATTTTCAACGGCTTCCGCTATTCTATCGCTTCCGCTTTCATGTTCTTTTATGCTCATTATTGCTTTTCCATTGTTGGCAATAATTTCGTTATATATTAAGGTAGAATCCGTAACTACAAAAACATCATCAAATAAATTTGTAGCAATTGCAGCTTCATATGTTCTCACAATAACTGATTTTCCACCTAGATCTTGCATTAATTTAGCAGGAAAACGTGTAGATGCATAACGAGCAGGAATAACGGCGATAATTTTCATTTTTTTTTTTAAAGTTTTTTGGTAACAAAGTCGCTAAGTTACAAAGTTTTTTCTTTGGTCTAAAAATCTAAATATTTAAAAAACTATTGTTCAAAATACTCATCTTTAAATCCTATTAAATATAATTTTTCTTTAGCACGAGTAATGGCTGTGTATAACCAACGAATATAATCTCTATCAATGCCATTTGGTAAATAAGGTTGCTCCACAAAAACAGTGTGCCACTGTCCTCCTTGCGATTTATGACAGGTCATGGCATAAGAAAACTTCACTTGCAATGCGTTGAATTGAGGATTATTCTTAACGTTTAAAAACTTTTTATATTGACTTTCTCCTTCATAATCTTTCATTACTTCATTATATAAAGTATTGGATTCATCATACGTTAATGATGGGGATTCGCTTGTAATAGTGTCTAATAAAAGCTCCACTTCAAACGGAATTTGATTGGGATAATCAATCATCCTGATTTTTACAGATGCAAACCTAAAACCATATAGTTCTCTGATTTTGAAGATTTCCAAAACCTCAATTATATCGCCATTGGCTATAAAACTAGCTTCAGAATAATCTTTTAACCAAAAATAATTATTTTTTACCACCATTAATAAATCACCCGAAGACAATTCTGATTCTCTCGATAAAATGGTTGTTCGAATTTGGTGATTGTATTGATTGGCTCTTTTATTAGAACGAACAATAAATGCCGTTTCTTCTGGTCCGTTTTTATCAAACGAATCGTAAATAGCATCTTGAATATCGTAGCCGTCTTGTAATCGTACAATATCTTTGAAGTCTTTTAATGAGAATTGAAAAGAATCAAAAAAATGAGAATTTAAAAGTTCTCGTAATTCAGTTGCATTATACAAAATACCGGAAAATTCTTCTTGACGCATTACTTCATCAAGCTCAATTCCGTAGACTTCTTTATTAAAATGAAGCGATAATGTTTCATTATTTAAAGCCGGACTAACTTCCATATTCACAGGCGGGAGTTGGGCTGTATCTCCAATAAAAATGATTTTGCAATTTTGACCTGCATCTACATAAAACATTAAATCATCTAAAAGCGAACCGTTTTCATATAATTTGGTTTCCTGATAAGAGTCAGAAATCATTGAAGATTCATCAACAATAAAAATTGTGTTTTTAAATTTATTGGGTTGCAACGTAAATGAAACGCCACCCGCTTTACTTTTCTTTGGAAAATAAATACGCTTATGAATTGTAAATGCTGGCTTTTGAGAGTAGTTACTAATAACTTTTGCTGCTCGACCAGTTGGTGCTAAAAGCACATATTTTTTTTCTGCTTTTTGAAGATAATTTACTAAAGTAGAAATAATCGTGGTTTTACCCGTTCCGGCATAACCTTTGAGTATAAATATTTCGTCTTTGTTATTACTAATGACAAATTCTGCAATTTTTTGGAAAAATATATCCTGTTTTAATGTGGGATTAAACGGAAATTTTTCACGTAACGTTTTGTAAAACAATGCAGAAGTCATTTTGTGGTGTTTAGGCTCATAGATTTTTTCAAATATACAGATGATTTTTAGAAGAATTTCTTTTAAGAAGAAAAAAAAATTGTAGATTTGCGTACCTATTAAACTAAAAAATATATAATATTTATGTTAGAACTTGCTATTTATTTAGTCGTTTTGATTGTATTAGTCTTCGGATTAGTAAAATTGATTGATAAATTTGTCTCTCCAAAAGGAAGAACTATTGTTTCTGTTGTATTATGGATTGTTTCATTATTCCTAGGATATTTAATCTATTCTTCTGTAATGAAACCAATTGAATTTGATAAAGCAAAAGCTGATCGTTATGAAATGGCAGTTAGAAAAATGCTTGATATTAAAAAAGCTCAATCTGGATATAAAACTGTTTATGGTAAATATGCAGATTCTTTTGAAGAATTAATTCGTTTTATTGAAAATGAAAAATTCTCAATTATTTCTCGTAAAGATACAATAGTTATTGATGTCGCTAGAAATAAAAGAGAAGGCATGGTGCCAGATGAAAATGGAGTTGGTGGTTATTTCATAGACTATGTTAAAATTGACACTTTAGGAACTGTTAGTGTTAAAGATTCATTATTTAAAAATACTGATCGTTATAAAAACTTAAAGCAAATTAAAATTGGAGATTTAGTTGTTCCAATTTCTTTAAAAACTTCTAGTATTATTAGAAATGAAACTAAAGTTTCTACATTTCAATGTACTATTGATAAAAATCTATTGTTATCTGATTTAGACCAAGACTTAGTAGCTAGTGAAAACAAAGTAGAAGGAATTGATAAAATTAACGGTGACCAAATTATTTTAGGTTCTTTAGAAGAAGCTTCAGTAACTGGTAACTGGCCTAAAAAATATGGTAGTAACGAATAACGATATTACACACAAAAATTATAAAAAGTTGTCCATTCAAGTTTCTTTGAGTGGACTTTCTTTTTGTGTTTTTGACCTTCTTTCAAATACAGTGCAATCTGTACAGTCTGTTATATTTCCTAAAAACAGTATCATTGAAGAAGCTTTATGGAAAGTTTTTATAGACTACCCTATTCTTACCCAGAATTATGATGAAGTTGTTGTTTTACATGACAATAACTTAAATACATTTGTTCCAATTTCTTTGTTTGACGAAAAATATTTAGGAAGTTATTTGCAATATAATGTTAAGGTTTTTGAAACTGATTTATTTAGTTTCGATACTTTAGCAACTAATGAGATTAACAATGTATTTGTTCCTTATGTGAATGTCAATAATTTTTTACTAGACCAATACAGCAGTTTTAATTATAAACATAAAAATTCGGTTTTAGTTGAACGTTTATTAAAACTGAACGGAACATCGCAAGAAAAAGAAGTATATATTCATTTTCAATCTAATTATTTTGAGATTATTGTTGTAAAAGGAAATAAATTAATCTTTTTTAATTCTTTTGAATACAATACTCCAGAAGATTTTATTTATTATATTTTATTTACTTTTGAACAACTTCAATTGAATCCAGAGTCTATTTCAGTTAAACTATTAGGAGCAATTTCTAAAGATTCTGACTATTTTGCAATATCCTATAAATACATTAGAAATTGTGATTTATTTGATTTCTTTATTTTACCTTTCACTTTTGGTAAAACTGAAGAAGAAATTAGAAATCATTTTATCCTTTTTCATGCATGAGAATAATATCTGGAAAATATAAAGGTAGACGTTTAACGGCTCCAA
>JBEDTP010000238.1:0-9876 GCA_040119075.1 Flavobacterium sp. | reverse complement strand
AACAATTTGAAGGAATCAGAATTTTCAATGCAATTTCTAGTATTGCAATAAAAAATGATGATGTTTTCTATGTTGGAAACTCATTTGTAAAAAATGTAGCTGAAAAAATCAATACTGTTACTCCAACAGTTAGTAAAGAACAAGCTATTCGAAATGTTGCTACACGTTTTAATTTAGATCTTCCAAACGAAATTAAACTTATTAGCTCTACAAAAAATAATTTCATTTTCGACAAAGGAAATGCCTTCCTAGAAAACATCCCTGTTAAACTTGTGTTCACTTATGTAGATCAAAAAGAATTAAAACTATCTTGGGATGTTAGTCTTTACACAATTGATGGGAAACACAATTGGAATGCTAGAGTTGATGCTGTTTCTGGAAACATAATAGAGTTTACAGATATGGTAATAAGTTGTGACTTTGGAATTCCTTGTGACATTTCTGAAGAGCATCATCATAACAAAGTTGGTGAAAATGAGTTTTCTACACATTTTTTCAAAAAACCAACCTCATCATTAGTAGGTGGAGCTGAATATAGAGTATATGCTCTTCCAGCCGAAAGTCCTAATCATGCAGGAAGAACATTGGCAATAGATCCCGAAAACTTAACAGCATCTCCTTTTGGATGGCATGATACTGACGGTATTTCAGGACCAGAATATACTATTACTAGAGGAAACAATGTTCATGCCTACAATGATATTGCTAATACAAATAGTAGTCAAGGAGATGAACCTGATGGAGGCGCTTCTTTGTCTTTTGATTTTACATCAAATTTATCATTAGCTCCTAGCACAAATACACCAAGTGCTCAGAATTTAAGTTCGAATACTACAAACTTATTTTACATGAGTAACATGATGCATGATATATGGTATGCCTATGGATTTGATGAAGCATCAGGAAATTTTCAAGAAAACAACTATGGAAATGGAGGAATTGGTGGCGACTACGTAAGAGCTGAAGCTCAAGACGGAAGCGGATCTAACAATGCAAACTTTAGCACCCCAACTGATGGCGGTAATGGTAGAATGCAAATGTATCTATGGACTACTCCTAACCCTGACAAAGATGGTGATTTAGACAACGGAATTATTGCACATGAATATGGTCATGGTATCTCAACTAGACTAGCAGGAGGCCCAAACAATAGCGGCTGTTTATCAGGAAATGAACAACAAGGTGAAGGATGGTCTGATTGGTTTGCCCTAATGTCTACTATTGAGCCAGGTGATTTAGGAACTGATGGAAGAGGAATTGGAACTTATGCAAGAAACCAGCCAGTTAATGGAAGCGGTATAAGAACTTATCGTTACTCAACCAATATGGCTATAAATCCTCACACATATGACGACATCAAAACCGAAGCAGTACCTCACGGTGTTGGATCTGTTTGGTGCGCAATGCTATGGGATTTAACATGGGCGTATATAGACAAGTACGGATTTGATTCAGATTTATATAACGGTACTGGCGGAAATAACAAAGTCATGCAGTTGGTAATTGATGGGTTAAAACTACAACCTTGCGGATCAGGATTTGTTGATTCAAGAGATGCATTATTAGCAGCCGACTTTGCATTAACTGGTGGTGATAATCAATGTTTAATATGGGAAGTATTTGCTAGAAGAGGACTTGGAGCATCTGCAATCCAAGGTACTTCTGCATCTAGATCTGATGGTACAGAAGCTTTCGACTTACCTCTAGCTTACATTTTTACGAATGTAACATCAAACGCATGTGGATCTGATGTTGTAGAACTTACTTTATCAAACTTAAATGTAACATCAATAAATCAATTTGATTATAATTACACAATTGATGGAGGCGCACCAAATTCTGGAACTTGGTCAGGAACAATAAATTCTTGCTCTGCAACCAGTGGCGTTCCTTTTACATATGGATCTTTAACAAGAGGCACACATGAAATAGTGATTACAGGAACTAATCCAGTAACAGTACCCGTTTCATTTTTTGTAAGTGTAAATGACTCTGGAACTGTTAATACAATTAACACATTCACCAACACTACAGATAACTTAGTTGCATATGATGATACAGGAAATGCTACATGGGAAAGAGGCGATGCTTATGCTCCAGGAATTGGAAGAAGCTTAACTAGCACAATCGCAGGTGGTTCTAAAGTATACGGAACTAATTTAGATGGAATTCATGGCGATGGGGCTAAATTTTATTTAATTTCTCAATGTTATGACTTATCATTACTTAAAGACACATTTGTGCGCTTTGACTTAGCATTTGACATTGAGCAGGACTGGGATTTATTATATTTAGAATATTCGACTGACAGTGGAACTACTTGGAACAACCTTGGAACTTCTTCAGATATTAATTGGTACAACAGTTCAAGGCTGCCAAATGGAGTTGATTGCTTTAATTGTATTGGTGCGCAATGGACAGGTGAAGCTGCTGATGCTACTACTCATACAGATGGAGGAACAGTTGGAACAATGCATAATTATAGCCATACTTTAAGTGCTTTTGATAGTACTGGATCAGCTGAAACAAGTATTGTATTTAGGTTTACTTATCATGCTGATGAAGCTTATGCCGAAGAAGGTGCATTAATTGATAACTTTGTTGTAGAAGGAGTACCAAATCCGCTTTCTGTAGAAGATAATAACATTCAAAACTTAGTTTTTTATCCTAATCCTACAAATGATATATTAAATATAAAAAGTGATATTTCGTTACAAAATTCAAAAATTACACTTTACGATATAACAGGTAGAGTTTTATCTAATAAAATTAACATTGATTTTATTGACGACAAATCAATTATAATTAATGTTTCTAATTTGGCAGAGGGAAATTACTTTATTACTATTGAAACTGAAAACAACTATACTTTAACTAAAAGATTTATTAAAAACTAATCTATAAAACAGTAAAAGTATTTCATAAAAAAGCTTCCAATATTGGAAGCTTTTTTTATACAATTATGAGAGAAAAGAAATTCTACAATAAAAATTTTATAAGTCAAACTCTTTTAAATTAACAATAACTTAGAGGGTTAAAAGAAAATAAAATGATTTAAAACTTTAAAACAAGACAATAGAACGATCAATTACTAGCTATATCGAATGTTTAAGAGATAACTAACACACAAAGCAAACAATAAGGTGATTTGCAAATTCAAAAGAAGATATAAATTAAAAAACAAACTAAGGCTAAAAAATTTATCTTTAAAGATTGTCAACAAAGAAAGAAGCCCTTTAAAAAGAATCAATCCTTATGGATATTAAACAAACGAAACTTTATTCAATTGTGAATAGATAAATATAAAATCTACACCACAAAACCATTATAATTTAATTAAAGATATATTTCAATTAAAAAAAACTACTTGAGACAATTTAAAAACAAAGGTAAGAAAATAAAAAAGCTCGTAAATTAAATTTACGAGCTTTTTTAAATTATTGGAAATGCTTATTTTTTAATTAACCTCTTAACAACACTCTGATTTTCAGAAGAAACTTTAATAAAATAAATTCCTTGTGATGCTGAAGACAAATCTAAATTAGTCTCTGAAACATTCAAGTTCTCTTTTGTTAAAATTAACTTCCCTGAAATATCATAAACTTGAATTTGTGTTGGTTCAAAAGTACCATATGAAATTGTTACTAATCCATTTGAAGGGTTAGGGTAAACAGAAATATTATTTAACTCAAAGCTTTCGTTAGCCAAAACTCCACTGATTACAAAATCATCTACATTTACACCTTTCTGATTTACAGATTCATCAGAGTGAAATACAATTCTAAAAATAACATTAGAAGGTGCGCCTAAAGAGTTTAAAGGGTACGAATATGTTTTTAACGTTAAATCTGTTCCTGTCCATTGTGCTCCCGGACAATTGTAACAATCATTTCCGGCTGTAGCCTGTGTTCTATCACTATTATACCAGTTTGTCCCCATTGTTCCTAAAACAGCCCAACTAGCTCCAAAATTTGTTGAATATTCTACATAAACAATATCCCAATCTTGTTCTAAATCAAATTTCATTTCAAAACTAATTTGTGGATTTGAAACACTTGACAAATCATAACATTGCGAAACTAAATATGATTTTGTTAAATCTGGATAATTTGTTGTTGTTAAATTTGAGGTATAAACCGTATTACCACCAGATCCCATTGTACCAAGAGGCCTAACTCCTCTCTCCCAAGCTGATCCAGAAGCTCCTTCATTGTATGCAATCAATTCATCAGAAGCATTTGTAAAATTGTTTACAACGCCTACTGTTCCAGCATCATTAATATAAAATGGTGTTAATCCATTATTATTATCTGGGTATGCATCATTAGTAATTGTAGTCGTTACATTTAAATTGTGCGTCCCTCTAGCTAAAACTAAAGCAGGTAAAGCAATTGTTGTTGTTGCATTTGATGCCAAAGTTCCATTCCAAACATAATTGTATGGATTTCCGTCTACTGTATAATTTACTGTAACTGAAGAAATTGAATTTGTTCCATTATTTTTAACTTCTACTATAGGTGAAACTGTTCCACAATTAATATTTAAAGTTGGACTTTGAATTTGAACCAACTTAACATCATCTGTAGGAATTTCAACTGGAATATCAGTCTGCCAAACACCTCTACCATAAGTTCCTGCTATTAATTTAGCGTCTTCTAAATTAATTTCTAAATCTGAAACAGAGACATTTGGTAAATTAGTATCAAATGGCATCCAAGAAGCCATAGAATCATCTCTATAGTAAACACCTAAACTAGTTCCTACATAAAGAGGGTTGTCTGTATTCCTACCTTGATGCACAATGATATTTTTACCAATATTTGGTAATCCAGTATTATGTGAAGTAAATGATGTTCCTCCGTTTGTTGATCTATAAACTTGTCCAGTAGTACCTGATGTAGTAATATACACAATACTGCTATTTGAAGAATGGACTTCAATAGAAGTAATATTAGCTGGAGCTGAATATACTAAACTAAAGTTAACACCATGATTTGTACTTTTATATAAACCTGATCCATTGGCAACATACATAATGTCATCATTTGACGGGTCAACATGTATTAACTCCAAGTTACCAGTTCCAATACTACCTGTATTTTGTTGAACCCAAGCTCCTCCGCTTAATTTAAATAAATTCCCAAACCCAGAAAACAATTCGCCTTGAGAATTTGGCATTAATGGAGTTACCCAATTACCACTAGCTCCACCTGGAGAACCTACAGAACCAGATATACTATTTCCTCCATTATTACTTATATACATACTCCCTCCATTTTGGATAAAACCATAATATAAGTTTTGATTGGTTGGGTCAATTGCTGCATCCATTCCATCAGCACCATAATAATTTTTCCAAGCTCCACCACTATAAGCGTGTCCGCCGTTATCTTGTAATCCTCCAACTATGTTAGCAGAAGTTTGTTTAGCTACAGCAATTTTATAAAATTGACTAATTTGAGCAGTAGCTGTTAAATCAGTAAAGTTTGTTCCACTATTTGTAGAACGATAAACACCTCCGTCACTTCCACAAAAAAGTTTACCGTTATAAAAACGTAAAAAGTGAATGTCCGCATGAGTATAAGATGCAGATGCTGGAGAACTCCAATTATTTACTTTAGTAAAAGCAACGCCTCCATTTGTAGATTTCCAAACGTTTAAACAACCTGTATAAATTTCATCTGCATTTGTATCTGAAACCGCAAATGCCATATCGTACCAAGATTGTGTTGATTCAAAAACATCAGTAGTACCTGATGTTTTTGTCCAATTAGTCCCGCTATTTGTAGAACGATAAACTCCCTGAAAAGCATTTCCTGTTGTTGCACTTAATATATATACGTAATTTGCATTAGCAGGGGTAACATCCAAACTCAACCTCCCAGAGTTTACTGGAAGTCCGGTTATAACAGTTGAAAACGAATCTCCAGTATTTGTAGATCTATAAAATCTATTAAAATTAACCGCATAAACTGTTGTTGGATCGCCTGGTTTAAATCGAACTGACCCTTGAGCAAAGCTCCCTGTCTGCACAACTGACCATGTAGTACCTCCATTAGTGGTTTTATATAAACCAGCACTTGTTGCACATAATAATATTTGATTATTTGTTGGGTGCATCATAATATCACCCGCTCTTGTTGTTGTATTAGTAAATGTTAAACCAGTTGTATTCCACGTCGTTCCACCATCAGTAGATTTAAGAACACCTATTGAATATGTATCACCAGCGTCTTTATCACCAGTAGCGATATAGATAACATTTGAATTTGTATGATCTACTGCAATCCCAGATACTCCAATTTGAGGCAATTCATCTGAAAGAGGTATCCAATTTACTCCTGAATCAATAGATTTCCATATTCCTCCTGCAGGAGTACCTATATATAAAGTAGTTGCTGTATTAGGGTCTTCATATACAAAATTAACTCTTCCTTGTCCTGAAGACCAAGAGCCCGTATTTGTATGCGTAAACGGTCCAACAGGCTGCCAGTTACTTGGCGGCAATGACATTGCGTTTCTTAATTGTTTCGATTGCTGCTTTTGATTCCAAGCATCCCACATTTCTTGTGGAGTAATTAAATGTCCTTGGTCATTAACCTTATTACGCCAATGGTATTCCCAACGCATAAATGGCTTATAACCTGAACCTTTCACATTTTTATCATGTGAAAGCCAATAATTGTCAAATGAATTTTTTAACTCATCAATTGATAATTCATTTTGTTTTGAATTTTGTGAATTTACATTCCATGGGGCTGACTCATTAAATTGTGAATATCCTAAAAAGGACAATGACAATGTTAATAATACGTAAATTTTTTTCATGTTTTTGTAGTTTTATGTAGGTAAATTTCACAAATATAAAAAGTTATTTATAATAATTGACCTTCTCAACAATATAAATATCAAATATTTAGACAAAAAAACAGAATTTATTTATTTTTGTAAAAAAATAACATGTTTCTAAAAAAATACAAAATCTTTATATTTACATTTTTAATAATCTCAACAATAATATTTATAGCTATTTATTCATTATTAAAACCTCAAAAATCTCTTAAAATATTTTCCCCAAGAGATGTCAATAATGAATTAGTCGACTCCACCGTTCAACATATAGGATACAATCACACAATTGCAGACTTTTCCTTTACCAACCAAAACGGTAAAACAATTACTCAGAAAGAGTATGAAAATAAAATTTATGTTGCAGATTTCTTTTTTACAACTTGCCCAACAATTTGTCCTAAAATGACCGACAACATGGTTTGGCTTCAAGAAAAAATCAAAAACAACCCAAAAGTAATGTTGCTTTCTCACTCAGTTACTCCAGACATTGATAGTGTTCGCGTCTTAAAAAAATATGCTCTAGAAAAAGGAGTAATTGATTCAAAGTGGAATTTAGTTACAGGAAATAAAAAGGATATATATTACATCGCAAGAAAATCATATTTGGCTGTAAAAACAAATAGTTCAGATGAATTATACGACATGGTTCATACTGAAAATTTTATTTTAGTAGATCAAAAAAGAAGAATTAGAGGCTTTTACGATGGAACAGACCTTGAAGAAGTTAAGAAACTACTAGAAGACATTAACTATCTTTCGCAAGAGTAATATTAATTTATGATATTTATCATTTCGATTTTCTAAATAATGGCTACATTTGTATTTTAATTCAATCTAAATAAGAGTGGCTATTTTACTT
The DNA here is from genome assembly GCA_040119075.1 of Flavobacterium sp. Taxonomy (GTDB): domain Bacteria; phylum Bacteroidota; class Bacteroidia; order Flavobacteriales; family Flavobacteriaceae; genus Flavobacterium. Next base: position 2,165 of record JBEDTP010000238.1, on the reverse strand, counting down.
TCAAATTTAAAAATTGGCGAAAAAGCAATAATACTTGATGTAAATATTGAGGAAATTCCTTTAAAACTAATCGAAATGGGGTGCTTACCTGGAAATGAAATTCAGTTACTACAAATAGCTCCTTTTGGAGATCCTTTGTATTATAACATCAATGATTCTCATGTTGCTATTAGAAAAGAAACCGCTAATGAGGTTACTATACGTTTAGAAAACCAGATTTAATTTAATGCATAATACCACTATAAAAGTCGCTTTAATTGGAAACCCAAATGTGGGTAAAACCTCTGTTTTTAACCAATTAACAGGACTTAATCAGCAAGTTGGAAACTATCCCGGGATAACAGTTGAAAAAAAGGAAGGAATTTGCAAACTTTCTCCTATATCGAAAGCAAAAATTATTGACCTTCCAGGAACTTATAGTTTAAACGCCAATTCAATTGATGAAAATGTTGTTATTGAATTATTATTAAATAAAAATGATATCGATTTCCCCGATGTTGCTGTTGTGGTTACTGAAGTAGAAAATTTAAAACGAAATTTGCTTTTATTTACCCAAATTAAAGATTTAGAAATTCCGACCATTCTCGTAATTAACATGAGTGATAGAATGGCTTTAAAAGGAATTGAATTAGACATTCCATACCTTGAAAAAGAACTAAAAACCAAAATAGCACTAGTAAGTTCAAGAAAAAAAATTGGAATTGACAATCTTAAAAACCTAATTCAAGATTATAAGAATTTATCAACTGAACCTTGCTTACATGCTTCAAGCATTGATCCAGAATATTTTGATAAATTAAGAAAAACGTTTCCCAACCAATTGCTTTACAAACTTTGGTTAGTTATTACCCAAGACGTAAATTTTTTAAATTTAGAACGAAATGAGATTAAAAGTTCGTTCACAAAATCACATGCCGATTTAAAGCGTTTACAACAAAAAGAAACCATTAAAAGATATCAATTTATAAACGATACGTTAAAAATTGGTCAAACGATAGACAAAACTAAAGCCTCTGATTTTCAAAGTAAACTAGATAGAGTTTTAACGCATAAAGTATTTGGTTACGTTATTTTCTTTGGGATTTTAATGCTTATTTTCCAGTCTTTATTTGATTGGAGTAGTATTCCAATGGATTTTATAGATGAAACTTTTGCTAATCTAAGTTCATATGCTAAAACAAATTTACCAGCGGGTGAATTTACCAATTTAATAAGTGAAGGATTAATTCCTGGAATTGGTGGAATTGTAATTTTTATTCCGCAAATAGCCTTTTTATTTTTATTTATTTCTGTTTTAGAAGAAAGTGGCTACATGAGTCGCGTTGTCTTTTTAATGGATAAAATAATGCAGAAATTTGGACTTTCAGGAAAAAGCATTGTGCCTTTAATTTCTGGAACAGCCTGTGCAATTCCGGCCATTATGAGTGCCAGAAACATTGAAAACTGGAAGGAACGATTAATTACTATTTTAGTCACACCATTTACTACATGTTCTGCAAGATTACCGGTTTACGCTATTTTAATTTCATTAATAATCCCTGAAAAAAGAATATTTGGATTTTTAAGTTTACAAGGCCTCACATTAATGCTATTGTATTTAATAGGGTTTGGCTCAGCGGTTTTATCCGCTTACCTATTAAATAAAATATTGAAGTTAAAATGCAAATCATATTTTGTTGTTGAAATGCCAAGCTATAAAATTCCTATGTTTAAAAATGTAGGGATAAATGTTCTAGAAAAAACAAAAGCATTTGTAACTGGAGCAGGTAAAATAATTTTAGCTCTTTCAGTAATTTTATGGTTTTTAGGTTCTCATGGCCCAAGTGAAGACTTTAATGAAGCAGAAAAAACAGTAACGGGATTACACTTGAATCAAGAAATTTCTAAAGATGTACTTGAAGATGAAATTAGTGCTTATAAACTAGAACATTCTTATATTGGTATTCTTGGAAAAAGTATTGAACCTGCAATTAGACCTTTAGGTTACGACTGGAAAATTGGAATCGCGGTTTTAAGTTCGTTTGCTGCAAGAGAAGTTTTTGTAGGAACATTGGCAACGATTTATAGTGTTGGAAATCATAGCGAAGAAGAAGCAACTATCAAAAACAAAATGGCTGCTGAGGTTCATCCAGTTACTGGAGATAAAATCTTTAATTTTGCAACTG
>JBEDTP010000237.1:0-9994 GCA_040119075.1 Flavobacterium sp. | reverse complement strand
CTTGCAAATAGTCCTTGGTTTGCAAATACAATTCTTCATCATCAATTTGAATACTTGTGAAAGTATCATTAAATACATCTCTTAATATTGATGAAGCTTTGTTTACTTCTCCTAATACTTTTGATGGATGATGAGCTGTTTGTAATCTTTTGCACATTGCAGACCATTTGTCTACTAATGTTTGTAAATCTTTGTCTAATTCAGCTACTTTTTTGCCTTCGGCTACTGTTCTCACAATAACCCCAAACCCTTTTGGTTTAATAGATTTTACAAGTCGTTTTAAGCGCTCTTTTTCTTCTTTAGATTCTATTTTTTGAGAAATAGATACTCTTTCAGAAAAAGGAACCAGAACTACATATCTACCAGCTAAAGAAATTTCAGAACTAATTCTGGGACCCTTTGTAGATATAGGTTCTTTCACAACTTGAACTAATATAGATTGGTTAGCACTTAATACATCCGTGATAACACCATCTTTATTAATCTCTGTTTCAAATGGGTGGTTTTTGAGTGAATAATCTTTTAGTTTACCTGCGCTTACAAGTTTAATGAACTTCATTAAAGAAGGTAAATTAGGTCCTAAATCATGATAATGCAAAAAAGCATCTTTCTCATAACCTACGTTAACAAATGCAGCGTTTAATCCTGCAACCGGTTTTCTAATTTTAGCAATAAAAATATCGCCAACATGAAAATCGTTTCCCTTTTCTTCTTCTTTGTGTAATTCAATTAGTTTTCCATCTTTCAATAAGGCAAAATCTACAGCTTCAGAACTCGATCGAATAATTAATTCTTTGTTCATGCAGTACATTTTTATCCCGACTATTAGTTTACAGTTTACAGTTTTTAGTTTACAGTTTGAAACTGTAACTCATAACTCATAACTCATAACTGAATCGCAAGGATGGATTAACATTTTTTTACAGGTTTTTACCCGATAATCAGTTTTTACTGATTAATTTCAATGAACTTTTCTAAAAAAGAAAAAGTAGTTTTAAACTACTTTTTCTTTTTGTGACGGTTAGCTCTCGCTCTCTTTTTACGTTTGTGAGTCGCTACCTTATGTCTTTTTCTTTTTTTACCACTTGGCATAACGTGTAGTTTTTTTGATTAATAAATAATTTTATACAGTTACTTCTGTTTTCGTTTTTACGCTTTCAACAAATATTTTTGCTGGCTTAAATGCTGGAATATTGTGCGCAGGAATTTTAATAGTAGTGTTTTTTGAAATGTTTCTACCTGTTTTTTCTGCTCTAGTTTTAATTATAAAACTACCAAACCCTCTTAAGTAAACATTGTCTCCTGTTTCTAATGAGTTTTTTACTTCTTCCATAAAAGACTCTACTGTTGCTTGAACATCTCCCTTTTCAAGACCTAATTTTTCAGAAATTTTCGCTACGATGTCTGCTTTCGTCATTTTTCTTTACGTATTAAAATATTTTGTGTACTTTTTTTGAGGTTGCAAATATACAAATTAAAAAAAGAATAAATCAACCATAAATTAATTAAATTTTAAGCTAATAGTTTTAATTTTGCAATTCACTATTAAAACATGAAATTTTCTAACGTCTTAATTAAATGGTATTTACAAAATAAGCGTTCTTTGCCTTGGAGAGAAACAAGGGATCCATACCATATTTGGTTGTCTGAAATTATCCTGCAGCAAACACGTGTAGCTCAAGGATTACCATATTATGAAGCATTTTTAAAACAATTTCCTCATGTAAAAGCGCTTGCAAAAACAAATGAAGAAGAAATTTTAAAGCTTTGGCAAGGGCTTGGCTATTATTCACGAGCTAGAAATTTACATTTTACAGCAAAACAAATTTCTGAAGAATTGAATGGTGAATTCCCAAAAGATTATAAAGGTTTATTAAAACTTAAAGGAGTAGGTGAATATACTGCTGCAGCTATTGCTTCTTTTTCTTATAAAGAGCCTGTTGCGGTTTTAGACGGGAATGTTTTCAGAGTTTTGTCGCGCTATTTCGGAATTGACTTAGATATATCTCAATCAAAAACTAAATCTGAGTTTCAAAAATTAGCACAAAGCTTACTTCCTAAAAACAAAGCTGATGTGTTTAATCAAGCAATAATGGAATTTGGAGCCTTACAATGTGTTCCTAAAAACCCTAATTGTAACGATTGTGTTTTTAATTCGAGTTGTTTTGCTTTGCAAAAAAATGCGGTAGGGAACTTGCCTTTTAAATCTAAAAGAACAAAAGTTAGAAAGCGATTTTTAAATTATTTAATTCTTGAGGATTTAAAGCAGAATATTATAGTTGAAAAAAGAACAGGAAATGATATTTGGAGAAATTTATTTCAATTTCCTTTAATTGAAGAATTTGAGGAAAGAAACAGTAACATTACTATGGAATTTATTAGTAATTTCAAGTTTAATGATAAACAACCTATAAAATTTCAAGTTTTAAATGAAGCATATATAAAGCATAAACTCTCGCATCAAGATTTACATATTCGTTTTTATAAATTGAGTTTTGATTGCGAATTAAAAGGTGCGGAAAGTGTTGAAAAAATTAAAGAATATCCATTTCCAATTGTATTGTATAATTTTATAGAAACAAACTTTTTATAATAGATACAAATACATTATATTTGATTAAATTAAAACAGTAATAGTATACGCCATGAACGGAACTTTAAATAAAGTGTTATTAATAGGACATTTAGGAGACGAAGTAAAAATGCATTATTTTGACGGAGGAAATTGCATTGGAAGATTTCCATTAGCAACAAATGAAGTTTATATAAATAAATCCACAGGAGAGAAAATCACATCTACAGAATGGCATAATATTGTTGTGAGAAATAAAGCTGCCGAAATTTGTGAAAAATACCTTAGTAAAGGAGATAAAATTTATATTGAAGGACGTATAAAGTCTCGTCAATGGCAAGCTGAAGATGGAACTACAAAATATACAAATGAGATTCAAGTAATGGAGTTTACTTTTTTGAATACAAAAAAAGAGACAGAATCTTCTAATAAGCAAAATTTTAAGTCAGACAATAATGAGTCGGGAAAAATGACTAATTTTGACGACAATAAAGAAAAAGGCGAAAATGATGATTTACCCTTTTAATGTTTAATTAATATTTTTTGAATTGGATATAGATCCTTCCAGTTTGCTTTCAACTATAGATATTGAATTTACTTTCAGTATAATTGCGGTTTTATTTTTGCTTATTTGCTCTGCCTTTATTTCTGGTTCTGAAGTAGCTTTGTTTTCTTTAACGCAAACTGATTTAGATGAACTTGCAGAAAAAGACTTTAGTAAAAGTAATGCCGTAGAAAATCTTTTAAAGACACCTAAAAAATTATTAGCAACTATTTTAGTTACTAATAATTTTATCAATATTGCTGTAGTAATATTGTTTTCTTCATTAAGTGAAAAATTATTTCATTCTGTATCAAAGGGAATTTTTCGATTTATTTTAGAAGTAGTAATTGTAACCTTCTTGATTTTATTGTTTGGGGAAGTTTTACCAAAAATTTATGCAAGTAGAAATAATTTATCGTTTTCAAAAATGGTCTCTACACCCTTGTATCTTTTAGATAAGTTATTAACGCCTGTTACAATACCTATGCGCAATATAACAGTTTATATTGAAAAGAAATTCAGTGTTAAGTCTAATTTTTCAATAAATCAATTGTCGCAAGCATTAGAATTAACTCATCAATCGGAAACAACAAAAGAAGAGCAAAAAATTCTAGAAGGAATTGTAACTTTTGGCAATACAGAAGTACGACAAATTATGTCTCCAAGAATAGATCTTTTTACTTTAGATATCGAAGAAAAGTTCGAAGACATTATGATTAAAATTGTTGAAAAAGGATATTCTAGAATTCCAGTTTATAAAGATAATATTGATCAAATAGAAGGAGTTTTGTTTATTAAAGATTTAATTCCTCATATTGATGCTAACGAATTTAAATGGCAAAGTTTAATAAGAGAACCGTTTTTTGTTCCGGAAAACAAAAAATTAGACAACTTGTTAAAAGAGTTTCAAGGAATGAAAAATCACTTAGCCATTGTTGTAGATGAATATGGGGGAACGTGTGGGTTAGTCTCTTTAGAAGATATTTTGGAAGAAATCGTAGGTGATATTAGCGATGAATTTGATGATGAGAATATTATTTATTCTAAAATTGACGAAAAAAACTTTTTGTTTGAGGGTAAAATAAGTTTAAAAGATTTTTATAGAATTGTAGATGTTGTTGAAGAAGATTTTGAGCAATCAAAAGGAGAGGCGGAGACTTTAGCTGGTTTTATTCTGGAAATATCTAGAAGTTTTCCAAAGAAAAACCAAAAAATAACCTTTAAAAACTGCACTTTTACAATTGAAAATTTAGATTTAAAAAGAATAAAACAAATTAAAGTTACGTTAGCATAAGATGAAAGTTAATTATTTACATAGATTATTTTTGGTTACCATTTCATTTTTGTTTTTCTCTTGTGAAGGAGAATCTGTCCCAAAACCAAATTGTCAACTTAGTTTAGAATATTCTAATCCAGAATATGATAAATTGGCTTCAAAATGTAATTTTGAGTTTGATGTAAATACGCTTTCAAAAGTTTCTTTTAAAGACAATTGTGGTTTAGAAGTCAATTATCCAAAAATGAAAGCGACGCTCTATTTAACTTATAAACCTGTAAATAATAATATTGAAAAATTATTGCGCGACGCTCAAAAACTAACTTACGAACATGTAATTAAGGCTGACGATATATTAGAACAGCCATTTATAAATTTTGATAATAAAGTTTATGGAATGTTTTATGAAGTAGGAGGAAATGCTGCAACAAATATTCAATTTTATGTTACTGATAGCACTAAAAACTTTGTTACAGGAAGCTTATATTTTTATGCAAAACCAAATTTCGATTCAATTCTTCCAGCTGCAAGCTATATAAAAGCAGATGTTAGAAAAATTATAGAAACTATGAAATGGAAATAAAAAATCCCGCTCTTTAGCGGGATTTTTTATTTCCAAAAGTTGAAAACTAAATAGTTTTTTTGTTTTCAACTTCAGTTGCTTTATAAGTATTTCCGCCAGCAACTGCATTAATAGTTTTAATTAATGAAGCTTTATTTTGTTTTGCTTCGTCAAAAGAAATTGTGGCAGTTTTATTTTCAAAATCTACTTTTGCCTCTTCAACGCCTTCTAAGTTTGCTAATTTACTTTCAATTGTTTTTGCGCAACCTATTTCGCAAGTCATACCTTCAATAGTAAAACTTTCTGTTTTAAGGTTTGCAGCAGTTTCAACAGCAGATAATGTGTCTGTTGTAGTTTCGATTGGAGTAACTTCGTTAGTGTTGGTAGAATCGTTCTTGCAACTTAATAAAACTATTGAGGCAAAAACGACCAACATGATGATATTTAAATTTTTCATGATGTTTTTTATTTAGATTGTGTTCTAATGAATTAATAAATGCAAAATTACTAAAAAATGAGGTGTAATTTAAAAACAACATGTTAATTTTGGCATTGTAAACTATTGAAAAATGGAAAGTAAAGGCACGAAATGGTATTTGTTATTTTTTCTTGGAGCGGTATGGGGGAGTTCTTTTTTACTTATGAAGTTAGGTTTAAGAGGCGTAAACTCTATTCAAATGGGGAGTTTGAGAATTCTGTTCGCAGCTGTTTTTTTAATTGTAATTGGATTTAAGCATTTGCCGAGAATTCCATTACATAAATGGAAATATATAGCTGTTACTTCTTTATTTGGAACATTTTTACCAGTATATTTATTTGCAATAGCCTTGTCTAAAATTGACAGTTCGGTAAGTTCAATTTTAAATTCGCTAACTCCTTTAATGACATTGATTATGGGGATGATGTTTTTTAAAATCGATACTCAAAGAAGGCAAATATTTGGAGTTTTAATTGGATTTGTTGGTTGTTTATTGTTGGTTTTGTTTAGTGATGGAGAAAATACAACTGAAAACTATTATTATGCAGTTTTAATAGTATTAGCTTCTTTGTTCTATGGAATTAATGTGAATTTAATTAAAAAGTATTTATCAGATTTAAAACCTTTAACAATTAGTACAGGAAATTTTACCATTATGACAATTCCAGCATTAATTGTTTTGTTTTTTTCTGGTTTTTTTGATATCACAGATCAAACTACTGTTCAAGGCTCATTAATATATATTGCTATTTTAGGTATTGTTGGAACTGGACTTTCAAATATTTTATTCTTTAAATTAATTCAAATCTCTTCACCGGTTTTTGCTTCATCTGTAACTTATATAATTCCTGTTGTTGCAATTATTTTAGGTTATTTTGTAATGAATGAAACACTTAATTTTATTCAAGGAATTGGGGCTTTGATAGTCTTAATTGGGGTTTATTTTTCGAGTAGAAAATAAAAAAGCGCCCAATTTCTTGAGCGCTTTTAAATATTTATTACTTTTTCTTATTTGAAATCAGCATCTGTAACCCCTTCGTTAATTTTAACTTCAGAAGTAATGAATTCTAATTCAACACCTACATTCATTTTAGTAATGTATGGAAATTTAATTCCCTTAACGTCTTTGTAATCTTCAAAATAAGATGTTTGTGTCATTTTTTGACCCATTTGTTCCATTTCTCTTGCCTCAGCAACTTTTAATCCGCTTGCTACATCATAGAAATAAGTAGTTTTTCCGTTTTTAATTGCATAAGCGTCTTTGCCATTAATAACCTCAATTCCTGACAAAGCAACTTCTTTATTTGTAAGTAATTTTAATTCTTTAAAAGTTCCTGCAGCATCTTGCATTTCTTTTAAATCATCGCCAGTAATGTCTGTTCTTTGACCTTGTTGAACCATGTAAGCTTCCTTTTCGTTAACAACTTGTTTCATCATGGTCATTCCCATTGCTTTCATTTCTACAGCAAGTTTGTTCGCAGAAGAAGTTTTTACGGTTAATTCTAATGGAGTTCCTTGAACCTCACCATTTGAATAAATAACAATCGTTTTTATCCCTTTTAAAGCTTTTTCACCACCTATTGCATCAATATGCTTCTTGATAACTGATTGAGCAGTTACGCCAGCAGGAATTTCTTTTTTAACTTCTGGTTTTTGAGTTGGGTTACCAAATTTGTCAAAATAGAAAATAGGAAGTTTTTTATCTTTGCTTAGTTTTTCTAAACCAGGTAGTACATCTGCAGCTTTACCAACAATTACAACTCTAGTATTACTGTCTAAAAAGTATTTTTTTGCTGCGTTTTGAATGTCTTGTGCTGTTACAGCATTAATATTCTTGATGTAATTTTCATAGAAATCAGCAGGTAAGCCTTGAGTTTCTTTATTTAAGGCATAACGAGCAACCGTTTCAGGTTTTTCAATTTGCATTACAAAGTTGCCAATGTATTTAGATTTTGCATTTTGTAAATCTTCAGCAGAAACTAATTCAGTTCTAATTCTTTTTAATTCATTGAAAATCTCAACAACAGCACTATCTGTAACCGTATTTCTTACCGATGCACTTGATCTAAATTTTCCAATATATTTTCCAGAAGCTAATGAAGAGTATGAACCGTATGTCCATCCATGTTTTTCACGTAAGTTTAAAAACAACCTTCCTTCACCGCCACCACCAAGTATTTGATTTGCTAAAAGAGCAGCAAAATAATCTTTGTCGGTCATTTTTAATTTTGAAAGATTCACTAACGAAACTTCCGACTGCACAGCATTTGAAGCGTCAATAAAGTTAATTCTACTGTATTGAACATCTAAAGGATCAGAATAACTTAATTGAGGAGCTGTGGCTTTTTTCCAGTCTCCAAATAAGTCTTCAACTTCTTTTTTAATTGTTTTAAAATTTACATCTCCAACAATTACTAAATATGCATTTCCAGGAACATAATAAGTGTTATAGTTTAATTTAACATCTGCTAGGCTTACATTCTTAAGCGTTTCCTCTGAAGTGTATTCACCATTATAATGGTCTTTTCCAAAAGTTAAAATGTTTTCAACTCTTCGTGCAATTGAAGTAACACTTTTTTCATCAGCCTTAATTCCTTCAATAATTTTAGCTTTCGCTTTATCAAATTCTTCTTGGCTAAATGTAGGATTAATTACACCATCAGACATTAATTCTAATATTCTTTTTGAATATCTAGATAAACCTGAAGCATAAGCTCCATTTGCCGAATAACTAATATTGGCTCCAAGGAAATCTACTTCTTCATTAAAGTCGTCCTTTGAGATTTTTTCAGTTCCACTACCTAATAAAGAGCTCAACAAATCAGAAACACCTTTTTTATTTCCTTCTGCATATGGCGGATTGTCAAGTGTTAAACTATACGTTACTCTTGGAAGTTTTGAATTTTCTACAACTAATACTTTAAGTCCATTCTTTAACGTAAAACTTTGAGGTTTTTTAATGTTAACCGTTGGCGAAGGTCCAGATTTTGGTTGCTTTCTATCTTGTGCTTGCATTGCTATTGTTAAAAATAAACAGGCTGCTATATAAACTATTTTTTTCATAATAAATTTCTTAGTTTTTCGCTTTTTCTGCAGTTGGTACATAATCTAAAATCATTCTTTGGTTTGATTTTAAATACTTGTTTGCTACTTCTTTAATTTCTTCTCTCGTAATTGAACGGTAAATTTCAATTTCAGTATTAATTAAATTAATATCTCCATAAAGTAAGTAGTAAGTTGCCAAATTGTCAGCAATACCTTCAACACTTGCATTATTGTTTACATATTGACTTTCAAATTTGTTTTGTAATTTTTGATAATCGTTTTCAGAAATTAATTCGGTTTGCATTTTTAAAATTTCACCGTCAATTTCTTTTAGCATTTCGGCAGTTGTGTTTGTTCCCATTGGTAAACCATAAATGAAATACAAACTGTGGTCTTCTTGACTATAGTTAAAAGCTCCGATTTGTAAAGCCATTTTCTTTTCGTCAACCATTTTTTTGTAAAGCTTAGAGCTTTTACCATCAGATAAATAAGAAGAAATCATGTCTAAAACTCTAGCGTCTCTAGTTTTCATAGAAGGTGTTCTATATGAAGCAACAAGCATTGGGATTTGAATATTTGGGTCTTCCCAAGAAGCTTTAAATTCTTTAGTGATTGGTTCCTCTTCAGCTTTTGTTCTAGTTACCGGAGTTCCTTTTGGGATAGCTGCAAAATATTTTTTAATCCATTCTTTAGCTTGTGTTTTGTCAAACTGACCTGCTACTACTAAAACTGCATTATTTGGAATGTAAAACTTTTTATTAAATGCTGTAAACTCTTCTAAAGTTGCAGCATCTAAATGTTCCATTTCACCAATAGTTGTCCATCTATATGGGTGATTTTTAAACATGTTTTGTTTAACAGCCTTGATAAGGTTCCCATAAGGTTGATTGTCTACACGTAATCTTTTTTCTTCCTTTACAACTTCATTTTGAGTATCAACCCCAATTTGATTAATTACTGGATGCATTAATCTTTCAGATTCCATCCATAATGCTAATTCTAAGTTGTTAGAAGGAAATATTTCGTAATAATATGTTCTGTCATCAGTGGTATTTGCGTTGTTTTGACCACCATTAGCGGTTACAATTTTAAACCACTCACCACGTTCAATATTCTTAGTTCCTTCGAATAATAAGTGCTCAAAAAAGTGAGCAAAACCTGTTCTATTAGGTTGTTCGTCTTTTGCTCCTACATGATACATTACCGAAGTAATAACTACAGGAGCTGAATTATCTTGATGTAAAACAACATGAAGTCCGTTGTCTAAATCAAACTCTTCAAATTCTACTTTTTGTGCATTAGCAGAAGCGCTAATAAATAGAGCTGTACTTAAAGCCATTAAAGATTTTTTCATAAATTAATTATTGTTTAGTTTTCTTCTATAGATAAATAAGACGTAAATTTAAGATATTGTTACATATTTATGTTCTTTTTTTAAGTTTTAAAATATTTTATAAGGATATAATTGTTTGATATGATTATTGTTGTATATTTGCAAACTTGAAAAATTAACTAAA
>JBEDTP010000236.1:0-10068 GCA_040119075.1 Flavobacterium sp. | reverse complement strand
ATTTAAAAAAGTCAATAGATTAATTACTTCTTCAATAGTATCAGCTTTAAAAAGTTCTTTATAGAACTGTAAAATCCCATCTTCACCGTGCTCATAATCTCCGTTTACCCATTCTTCCTCACTATCAAAATATAATTGATTAGCTAAATAAGGTATTATATACCTTAAAAAGAAATCTTTAATGGTAATCCCTTTTTGACTTATTAAATCTGATTCCTGCAACGAGCAAACACAACAACTTCCATCCTCACTAATGTGACGGTCAGGAATATGTTCAAACTTATTACCAGTTTCAAACAATAAAGGAAATCCGTGCGGATAATTACTTGGAACAGTTACTTTAATATCAAAACTGTCCACATAATTATCCGCTGCATCAAATATGGCGATTTCACCACATACAAATTTTTTTTTATCTTTCTCAAATAGTTTGAGTTTCGGAAACATTTCCAAAACCTCATTGAGATCCTTATCTAAGCTTACCTTTTGCATATGGTCTGTTTTCACCCACAACTTCTTTTAATGAAGCTACACTTGGGATAGTTGCTATTATAGGTTTTATCGTAATCTCTCCAGTAACAGAAGTTGCTATATGTTGTGAAGATTTAAGGTATTTCAGCCAATTAAATACATATTGAGTATAATAAAATCCATTGTCCTGGTCTGAAAAAATATACCTTTGTCCTTCAACCACTGTATAAAGCATCGGGTCTAAATTGGCTTTATCTTTTATATATTGACCAATAATAATCTCATTACTTTTTGCAAATGCCTGCATTTTAGCAGCTAAACTAGTATGCAAACTATAAGTTGCAATTTCACTAGTATTTTCTTTTCCAGCTACTCCCCATAATACCTTATCATCGTCTCCAAAATCAACTCCAATTTTCGTAAATATTCTTTCTATACCATGCTGCTCAAAAACCCTTTTTAAATCATTTTTGACAAAATAGCTGAATAAACTTAAAGCTGTAAGACAATGTTGTGTTGATTTAGTTTTATCAATATTTTTTCCACCAAAGTAAACAAACAAACCATCTCCTTGAATTCTTTGGATAAATCCACCAAAAAGTTGACAGACATTTATTGCTGCTAATTGGATAGTATTGGTAATAATCATATTTGTTTCTTCATCGTACTTCTTAAAAAGATTTGTTGAACCTTTTATGTCTATAAATGCAGAAATAATGTAATGTTTCTCTGTATTTGTTGTCCCTTTTAAATGATTGAAATGAGGGTGATGACCTATAAGTTGATTATTATGAGGAACAACTCCCATTTTATTTGCTATTCCTACTAAATCTTCAGAAAAAGAGAGTTCTGATCTATTACTCACATAATCACTAAATGTATATCTTCCAATGGTAGCAGGTGCAGCCAAACCAGTATATGCTCGCGACTCATTTAATCCCTTACTAATTTCGTTTCTATTAAGAGCTTTTTCAATAATGCTTTGATATTCTGAAAATGTATTCATAATTATATAAATTTTGAAATTAATGTTATTAAGTAGATAAGTAGTAATATGAATTCTATAATGATTATTCTTCCAGCATAAAAAAGTTTTTGATATTTTATTTTTAAACCTTCTGCTAAACTGTAAACTTGGCAGGTGAGATCTAATAAGAATTTTTTATCAGAAATAGTATTGATTTTATCTACATATTCTTCAAAGGTGTATTTAGTAACATCTTGGAAAAAAATAATCGAGGCTTTTTTATTTGAAGTGCTTTTTAAATATGGTGTAATTGCAATTAATGTTATGGTTATACTTATTATTGCTAATAATGCAATAACTCCCATTACGATAATTGAAAAAAGTGTAGCGTCTTCTGGTTTGGTAGAAGTCGCAATTGTTATAATACCAGCAAGTATTGCAGTATTCAAGGCAAGATAAAGATTGCTTTTTGTTTGGGTACTTTCAATATATGAATCGAAACGACCAATAATAAATTTTGTTTGTTCTAATTTTTCTTTCATTTTTTTTAAATATTTTTTAGTTGCATTATTTTTTTTAAAGCACATATCATATATTTGATAAGTATATGAGTAAAGCCTCACTCATATACCAAAACCGTTACTAACGCTTTTAGGTATATAGATGGAAACCGAATTAAATAATAAGATATATTTTGATAAAATTTGCAGTATAGAATTATTGGAGTATATTTCTTATAAGTCAGAATATCCTGAAGAAGCTGAATTTGCTTTTATTGAATTTTGTCGTCGATTTGAAAAAAATGTAATTCAAAAAGCTGAAATATATTCTTCAAAATTTGGATATAGTGAAGTTGTGGCTTTGGAAATAGCAAATTGTACTTTTGGCAGAGTTTGGAAATATCCTAGTTTTACTTTAAAAAAAGCAAAGAGTAAAGATATTGAGAAGGCTATATTGTTGTGGTTATATCCGATAATGTATACGCAATTAGTGAAATATGGTGAACAGAATACTTGTGCAGAGCCCTCAATCGATGAAGATCTATCAATCATAACTGATTTAGATGAACTTGTAAATAAAATGTCCGATAGTGATGATATAAAACATAAAAAAGACCTAAAAATTAAATTAGAAATGCTTGATAGTGCTTTTATTGGTCTTAGTGAAAAACAAAAAATCATTTACCTAACTTATAAAGCATATGAAGTACCTGGCAAAAATATCCCAAGAAGTATCAGTAAGAAATTACAGGAAACACTTGAATTAACTCAAGGCTCAATAAGATTATATAAAAGAGAAGCAAATCTCCATGTTGAAAACTATATAGCACAAAGAAATGGCAGGTAATAAAAAACATATTTTCGACTTAGAAACTTTAGATTATTATTTAGGTTCGACTGGTTTTATATGTCCAATCAATGAGCAACAATTAGATTTATTTGAAAAACTCTATGAAAATTTTGAATTTCAATTAAAAGATGCTACAATTGATGTTAATGCAATTATAAGTAATAGATTAATAAAAAAATCAGTTATTCGGCTTTCTAATAATATTGACTCAAATGAAATCAATGAATTAAAGATGGCTGCAAGGAAAGGAAGTCAAGGATTATCTCAGGATATTATTGATAAAATGTATGGGAAACATCGAAAAAAAAACGATGATACAGAATAGTTCTCTTTTGGCTATAAAAAAATTAGCTGAAGCAATAGCTTTAGAGTTTTCAGATATAGTTACCCCTTTAGATAAAATTCTTGCGGAAGAAAATCTAGATTTGTTTTATGATTCTTACGGGAATAATTTTGATGGAATGACTATTTATGATGATACTAATTTTTTTATACACATAAACACTTTTAGAGGAAACAAACCGAATACATCGAGAGCTCGCTTTACTATTGCTCACGAACTTGGTCATTATTTTATAGATAATCATAGAATTGGGCTAAAAAAAGGCCTCCTATCTCCGCATCCATCCAATAATAATGAAAATACACATTTTAGAATAGAAAGAGAAGCCGATTATTTTGCTTCCTGCTTATTAATGCCTGAAGAAAAATTTAAAAAGTTTATTCTTCGAAAAAAATTCGAATTTTCAATTATAAAATCTTTGTCCGAATATTTTCAGACGAGCATCACAGCTACTGCAATAAGGTTTGCGGACATTGGCAATCATCCTCTTATGATTGTTTTTGGAGAAAATGGAAAAATAAAATGGAAATGGAGCAGTGAAGATTTTCCTTTTAAATATTTATTATATAGTGATAAAATTCCTGAGGATTCTGTAATGGGAGAATATTTTTATCAAAACAAACAAATAAGTGGAACTGAGGATATTTGGCCAATTGATTGGTTTAATTATGTAAAAAACGATGATATACATAGAAAATTTAAAGAACATTGTATATCTCATAAGCATTTAGCTTTAAGTATTATTTGGGAAGTATAATACATTATCATTTAGTCGATCTACTGAAACACTTTTAATTACAATTAGCTACTGAAAAACATAGAAGTCTTTATAATAATATAATTGTTTGTAATCATTGAGATTAATTATCCCATTCAGCTGTACAAAATTGCTCCTAGTCTAAGTTTTCCTAACATCAATTCTTTGCTTGCTTCATTTCAAGTTTCAATTGCCACTTCATGCCAACGCTCCTAAAAAAATTACTGTCATGGTTTTTGTCCCAATGCATATCAAGCACTTTATGTTTTTTTTCCTACTATTTTATGAACGAATGTTTACGGTTACATTAAGAAGACCATTCGATTTCGAAAAGTGGGTAGAAAAGTGGGTAGAAAACCTAACTGAAAATAGAGTTGATATTCTAAAAAATATTCATAAAAACAGTAAAATCACCATTCGTGAGCTATCAGATAATATTGGCTTAAGCCTTTCTGCTATTGACAAAAACTTACTTTTCTTAAAAGATTTAGGCATACTAGAAAGAATGAATGGTGCTAAAGGTGGTTATTGGGTTATTCATTTTAAATTACCATAAGTGGGTAGAAAAGGTGGGTAGAAAAGATGGTATTTGGATAATACATTATATCAATTCAAAAGTGGGTGAATAAGTGGGTGAATAAAAAGAGGTAAGTTATAAAACAAAAAACATCAATAAGAAACATTACCAATAGAAATAAATTTAAAACACGAGCGAACAAGCGGTCTCATTCCGGTCGTTTGCTTTGTTCCGTTCGGCTGTTCCAGTCGCTTTTCACTTCGTTACAAGCTTCCATTCCACAGTTCGCTCATTACAAGACTATAAATAAGCTTTTGCAAGCACATTTATAGTCTTTCCATTTCGCCCTCATCTGCACACGCGCATTACCCTTCATTCGTCGGGGCTTCTTGGTCCACAACAGCAACACTCCTTGTGTCGTGTCCCTGTTTCATGTCCCTCGCCCCTTGTTTATTGTGCGGCCGCTCCCTTGCACGGCTATAAGGGTGGCGCACTCGCCTATATACAAAACACATACAAACCAACACTAACATTTCCTTTCAATTTAATACTACATAGGCTCGCTGTGCCCATCTCAGCGGTTCCCTGCGGGTATTTATAGTGTCCCTTCCGTTACACGCTCTTATCCCTTCACCTTGCGGCTCCACTTCGTTACACCAGCTTCGGTTCACAGTCTATGGTAGCCGTTCAATTACCGCGTCACCGCCACTGCGCTCCTCATCCACTTCAAAAAGCTTATTAACATACATGCCGCTTAGCGCTTTTTTCGAGTCCTGCGGTGCTTGGGGGCTCTCCTGTAAAACACAAATACCCTATTCAAAAGACAAAAAGTAAAAAAAGAAAACAAAAGTAGGCTCCAGGTATTCAAAAAAGCAAGTGCAAGCCCTTTGGGTATAGCATGAAATCTCCACCCAAACACTTTCATTTCGACTATTCACTAATCACTAATCACTATTTACTAATTACTCATAAGGGTAGTATTTCATCCCATAAACTTGCTTTTTTGAAACCTTCCACAAGGAATGAAGGCTTTCTTTTTTTCCTTTTTCTTTTGAAAAGGAAGTTAACCTTAAATCCTGATAACTATGAATTTCATCATCAAAACACACCGAGTAGGAACAAGCTACACAAAACCACATTTCTTTATTTTAAACAAAGGGTTAAACAGTGGTAAACCGCAAAAAGAGCCATTCACAAATAGCTTTGTTATCATTTTTAAAAACGAAGAAGATGCGGAAAGCCTATATTATATTGCTTATAGTCTATGGAAATCAAAGTTTTGGGAGCAACACTTAATTGGTTCCGTAATTCCATTTTTACGCATTATTGATTTCAAAAATCAGTATAATTCAAAAGCAAATGCGATGATGCAAGAGCACGAGCAACATCTTAAAAATATTGCTGCTTTAAAATTATTACAACAAAGTGAAAACCACTTCAATAAAAATCTTAATCTAATAAACGATTTAAGAAGAGTAATTCTATACCGCTATTGCAAATAACTTTAAATCTTCACAAAATGAACTTATTTATTTTATACCAAACAGATACGTGGAAATCAAAAGCATCAAGAATCTTTTTTGGTGTATTTGATTGTAGAAGAAAAGCGATTGACTTCGCAAAGTATAATGGATTATATACAAATTATGCAGAAGTTTTAATTGTTGAGGTTACACTAAATCAATTCCAAGAAGTTTAACAAAAAAAAAGCCAAATCTTTCGACTTGGCTTTCATTTTGTTTAACCCAAAGGTCACCACAACTAGGGTTAAACTTATTTTTTGTGCTTCTTTTGGAGGCTTTTAAGTAGTAACGAAATCGTAAAACTGACAATTGCTCCAACGGATGCTAAAACAATAGTTGTTGCAATATCTTCAGAATGAATATTTGGTACTATACTTAAAAATGTGCCCCCGGCAGTTCCTACATAAGTAGAATCATTCATTATCATCTGTAGTGGTCAATTGACTTACTGCTGTCAATACACCTCCTGCTACAACTACATATCCTCCAATAGTTGTAACTAGTACTGGCAAGGCAATTGGAGCTGCTAAAATCGTTCCTCCAACAGCAGCCAAAGCCAAACCAATATTTCGAAGCACTTTAAAAAACTTTGGGGTAGGGGCTGTAGCTCTTTTTACAATTTTTTTCATAATTTAAAATTAAGATTGTACAATCAATTCAATACTTTCTTTATTGTCTAAAGCTTTGTAAACAAAGTCTTTTAGCTTCGCAAAAGCTTTTCTCGACATTAGTCCTAATCCTGGACCAGAAAGTTTTGTTACGGGAGCAATACAACCATTCAATTCTCTTAAAGCATTATTAGCAGGATGAAACAAAATATAACTTCTATTCTGTACATCAACAACTTCTAAATGCCATTTGAATTTCGGACTATATCGCTTTCTAATAAAATATTTCCCTTCCGGAATGCAGGAAACTCTCTTTTCATTATTCTTCCAAGGTAATTCAATCGCATAACAAATAAATTTACCTTCACATTCGAGTTTTCCATTTGTTCCGTCAGGGAAATAAGTTCTAGTTAAAAATAAAACCATTTTTCAACCTTTTTTGTCACACTGAGCTTGTCGAAGTGCTGTCGAAGTCCATTACACACCACCATCAACTTTAGCAAGTGATAACGGATTAAAAGCACCATTTTTCAAAGGATACATTTGTCCATTAATTTCTTGATAAAATTCAACTCCAACAGCCAAAAACAATGGTTTTGTACTTGCTGGAGTAACTGCATTCACTTGGTTTATTGCAGCTGTAGCTGAATTATCCCAAGGTAAAATCGCAGTTTCTGAACTAGAGACTACAAAAGTTTCCGTTTCAAAATCAACTTCTGCACCTCCAGAAATAATTTTAAAGTGAGTAGTTCCACTTGGAGCTGCAATCATATTTGCTGGTATAAATGATACCAAATCCACTTTAATTTCTCCAGCTACACGGTCAATAGAAGCCACAAACGGAGCAAACAAAGAAGTTCCAAGTTTACCACGAATATTGAATTCAAAACCAAATAACAATTCAGCTTCTCCATCAATAACGTTTCTCAAACCTCTGTCACTAACCAAATCCGCTTGAATAACTTTCACCATTCGTTGCGTCAATCGGCTAACCATTCTACCATCCGCAGAGTTCAATAGTAAGGGTCTAAAAGCAGTTCTTAAAAGTTTTCCAGCCTTCCCTGCCCTTCCAAATTCAGAACCATTCTCACGCGTTCTTTGAAAAGCAGGATCACTTGCAATTCTACTTGCATCAATTCCACCTTTCTCACGAGCCAAATGTCCGTCTTGGGTTTTATAAAAAGTAATATCTCCGATAGTACCTTTTAATTTAATTATGCCTTTCTGTCTAGCCATAACTTCAAAATTTAATTAAACAATTATTTAAAATCTCCTTCATTCTATCAATAGGTTGCAACCACTTTTTGAATGATTTAAACAAAGTTTACATAACATTTAGCTAAAGAAAAAAACATGAGTGTACCATATGTCCAAAAAAGACATAAGTGTCTTGAACAAACATAAAAACACAATAAATACGTTTAATAAAAAAGGATTAAATTGCAGTAGAATTTCTGCAAGTCAGAAGTAAGTCAAAGCCTAACTAAAGGTATAGATAAAGTATGAAAATTGAAAAACAGAGAGTATGCATCTATCCAAAGGACATACAACGCATAACAGGTAAAAGTTATCGTCAAAGCACTAGATTGATGCAAAAGGTAAAAAAAGAGCTAAACAAGCTCGAAAATGAGTTTCTGACAATTGATGAGTTCTGTGCATATGCTGGAATAAAACATGAACAAGTGACTCACTTGATTTTTGGGTAATATTTGTGAAATTTGTTCATAGGTATTAAGCTGAAAATAAAATTATTATGTGCTTAAATAACCAGTTCAAATTTTAGTCTTGATGCTTTAATATTATAATAAATATACCTATCTTTGAGTACTTAGAATTTAGATTAATTGTTATCCCGATATAAAGGAGTCAGTTGAGGAGTCACTTAAATATTATACTTTGCGAAGTATTGGTTTTATTGTTGGTTTTAGGTTTTAACAAATCCCTCTTTCTCCGCAGAGCACGGCTCAAACAAAAAATCCCTTTAAACAAAGTTTAAAGGGATTTTTATTTACCCTATATTTTAAAATAATACATTTAAAATCAAATTATAGGTACACTTTTGGTGCACCGCTATAAAATGATAAAAAAGTGCACCTTTTTTTAAAAAAAAACTAGCAAAATAAAGGTTTAACAAATGAACATCTTGTGTCATTTTGGTATTAAAACTAAATTAATATCAACTAAAAAAGTCACCAAAATGAAAGCAAAAATCAAAGTATTATTCTATTTAAGAAAATCAAAAGTCAACAGCTGTGGGAAAATGCCTATCTATGTCAGATGCACTGTAAACTTCGAAAGAGTAGACATAAGTACAGGAATATACACAGATGAGGATATATGGTCCTCAGAATTCAATAAACCAAGAGGTAATAGTACACAAGCTCGTTTAATAAATGGTCAACTAGAAACCATTACACTCAAAGTATTTGAGATTGAAAGAGAATTACTGGCATTAGGTATGGATTTCACATTAGAGAATTTCAAAAATGCGTATAAAGGAATAAAACCAAAACAACTTACCCTCGTACCTATTTTTCAAGACCACAACGACAAAATAAAAGAACTAATCGGTCACGAATATGCATATGGTACATACGAACGCTATAAAACCAGTTTAAAGCATACAATTGATTTCTTAAAATGGAAATACAACCTAAACGACATAGCAATCGACAAAGTAAATCACGCTTTCATTACTGAATATGAATTTTACTTACGAAGTCAAAGAAAATGCGCGAATAATTCAGCAGTTAAGTACATCAAAAATTTCAAAAAAATAATCCGAATTTGTATAGCAAACGGATGGATAGACAAAGACCCATTTGCAAATTACAAAGCAAAGATAAAAGAAGACATTAGAGAGTATTTAATTGAAGATGAATTAATACAAATCATGCAAAAAGAATTTGCTTCTGAACGCCTAGAACTGGTTAGAGATATATTTATATACAAGCACTAGAAGCTTTAGCTTTTAAAACGAAAGAGTAATATATATTAATCAATAAAATGAAGAAAACCATTTTGTTCTATATGCTACAATAAGCAATAAATCATAAAGTAAAATTTATTGATGCAGTACTAAAACAGGATTAGAATATGAGTTTTCTATTTTTGATGTTAGATTTGATTTAGTCAAACCTACTATTCTAAATAAATCTGGATTCTCATCTACAATACATATAATACCCTCAAGATCAAATGCAATATAATCTATAAAAGAAAAAGTTAATTTTATGTATTCTATACTCACTTCTTGTTTTAAATTGATTATTAAAGACTCTAAATTATTTGCAGCTTGAATTGTTAATTCATTTTGAAATTCTAAAACTAAAATTTTAACTTCAAAATTGGTGTTTTCAAAAACTTTACAAAAAATGTCTATATCAATAGTACTCAACTTTTGTTTAAAATCTGAAACAATAGTAAGATTTAATTTTTCATTACTTGAAGCTGTTGGTGGAATTATTAAAATAGGGATATTACGTATTTGTCCTAAAATATGTTCGTTATTTTTTCCAATTATCTTTTCTAT
>JBEDTP010000235.1:0-10227 GCA_040119075.1 Flavobacterium sp. | reverse complement strand
AAGTAGATGGAAGAGTTGGAAAAGTATTAGAAATTAAGCTTAGGACAACAAGAGTAGTTACACGTAACAATAGAGTTATGGTTATTCCAAATCATAAATTTATGTTAGATACACTATTTAATTGGACACAAAATAGTTTTACAAACAGAGAACAGGTAAATGTGGGAGTTGCCTATGGAAGTGATGTTCAATTGGTAAAACAACTATTATTACAATGTGCTGAAGAGTCTGAAGATGTTGTTAAAGACCCAAAACCAATCGTTTTATTTGAAGATTTTGCAGATTCATCATTAAATTTTTCATTGTACTTTTATGTGCATAACGGAATGAACAGTCCAGGAATTCAAAGTGATTTAAGATTTAGAATTGATGCTGCTTTTAGAGCAAATAAAATTTCTATTCCATTTCCACAAAGAGATATTCATGTTATTACAAAGGCATAGTTTTTGTAATTAATAAAAAAATAAAATTTTAGAATGCCAAAAATACTAGTAATCGAAGACGAAGTAGCAATTAGAAGAGTTTTAACTAAAATTCTTTCTGAAGAAAGCGATACATACCAAGTTGAAGAAGCGGAAGATGGTTTGCAAGGAATTGAAAAAATAAAAAATGATGATTATGATTTAGTACTTTGTGATATTAAAATGCCAAAAATGGATGGTGTTGAAGTACTAGAAGCCGTTAGAAAAATAAAGCCAGAAACTCCAATGGTCATGATTTCAGGACATGGAGATTTGGAAACTGCTGTAAATACAATGCGTTTAGGTGCTTTTGATTATATTTCAAAACCGCCAGATTTAAACAGACTGCTAAACACAGTTAGAAATGCTTTAGACCGAAAACAATTAGTAGTTGAAAATAAAATTCTAAAAAAGAAGGTTAGTAAAAACTACCAAATGATTGGCGATAGCGAAGCTATTAATCATATTAAAACAATGGTTGATAAAGTTGCGCCCACTGATGCAAGAGTTTTAATTACTGGACCAAATGGAACTGGAAAAGAATTAGTTGCACATCAATTACACGAAAAAAGTGAACGTTCTTCGTTTCCACTTATTGAAGTTAATTGTGCAGCAATTCCTTCTGAATTGATAGAGAGCGAATTATTCGGACATGTAAAAGGAGCTTTTACATCTGCAATAAAAGACAGAGCAGGAAAGTTTGAAGCGGCACATAAAGGAACTATTTTTCTAGATGAAATTGGAGATATGAGTTTACCGGCTCAAGCAAAAGTTCTTCGTGCGTTACAAGAAAATTTAATTCAACGTGTTGGTGCTGATAAAGACATCAAAGTTGATGTTCGTGTGGTTGCTGCCACAAATAAAGATTTAAAAAAGGAAATAGAAGAAGGCCGTTTTCGTGAAGATTTATACCATCGTTTAGCTGTTATTTTAATTAAAGTTCCGGCTTTAAATGAGCGTAGAGACGATATTCCTTCTTTAATAGAACATTTTACTGCTAAAATTGCAGAAGAACAAGGTGTTGTTAAAAAGATGTTTTCTAAAAAAGCAGTTCAATTATTACAAGAATACGATTGGACTGGTAATATACGTGAATTGAGAAATGTAATTGAACGATTAATTATTCTTGGAGGAACAGAAATTTCAGAACAGGATGTAAAATTATTCGCAAGTAAATAAAATGAAATTAAAAAAAATAAACGAAGAGTTACAGCGTGGGTTAGTATTACACGGTTTAACAGAGGCAAATGAGTTACAAAGAGATTCGTTTTCGACTATAAAAAGTGGTGTAGATTGTATCGTTCAATCGGATAGAAAATCAGGAAAAACTACAACAATTGTAATTAATGTACTGCAAAAATTAAAAAGCGAAGGTGAAGAATCACCACGAGCATTAATTTATGTTCAAGATAAAGAGCAAGTATTAGAAATGGTGCGTTTGTTTGATCAATTAGGTAAGTTTAACGATTTAAGTGCTTATGGTGTTCATGAAAAGAGCGATTTAGACGATGACAAAAACCAAATCTCAATGGGTGTTGATGTTTTAATTGGTACGCCAAATAAATTAAATATGTTATTTTCAACAGCAGGTTTCAATGTAAATCGTCTTTTAATGGTTATAGTAGATGATGCAGATATTTTATTGAAAAATAGATTTGATAGTATAATTCATCGTATGTCAGAAAGCATTGGAAAAGCACAACGTATTTTCTTTTGTAATGAAATCACAGAAAAAGTAGAATTTCTTGCAGAGAAAATAATGATTGAACCTCTTTTTTTAGAAATAGAGAAAGATGAAGAAATTGAAGATTAGTTAATAAAAAAATAGAGATATGGCAGTAGTAAAGATTTTTTCGGGAAGTGAGATTTTAGCAATTGGTTTACAACAAAAACTTGAGGAAATAGATATTTTTCCGGTTGTAAAAAATAATATGCAAGCGGCAAGAACTGCAGGTTTTGGTAATACAGGTTTAGCAGTTGAATTATTTATTGAGGAACGCGAGTTGCCTTTAGCAGAACAAGTAATTGAAGACTATAAGATGAGTCTTTAAAACATAAAAAAAGCCCTGAGAATTTTCAGGGCTTTTTTTATAATACGGGTTTGTTATTCTCAAAGAGAACAGAGCCTTTTATGTCTACAAGTTCCCATGTTTTACTAACACCATCTTTTCCTTTATGTAAATCTAAACAAATTTCATTTAATGCTGCAATTGCTTTTTCACCTCCAAATTCCACTAAATTCAATGTAGAAGTTAAAGTAAACAAGTTATTTTCATAAACATATTCAGTTACAATTTGCTTAGTAACGTCGTTCATCGTTAAAGTCATATAGCACTTTCCTTCTCTAAAATTAAGCGTTCCAGCTAATAATTCTGTGTTTTTTAGAGTTCCAAAGAAAAATTTCAAAAGTTTTGAATCTCTATCTGCATTATCTGTAAATAAGCTACTAACAGGAATCGAAAATGCAGCGCCTTCTAAAACTTCTTCAGGTGTTTCTCCAGTTTTCGTATCTTTTAATTCAATCGTTTTGAAACTTCCGCCAACAGCAACTTTTTCAGTAGTTTTAAATGCTGTCCAATTTACTTTTGTAGAATCAGTAATAATTTTTAAACCCGAAACTTCTGGTATTGGTTCAGTAACTGTTTCTGTTTTTTCATCTTTTTTACAGCTTGTAGTTAATAAAGCTACAGCAAACGCAAATACTGCTATTTTTTTCATGTTTATATTTTTCATTTAGAATTTAACCAAAGATAAGAAGATATTTGAATGCAAACAATTAACAAGAGTTAAATCAATGTAAAGTAGTTTATTTTGCAATTGCTTCATTTCGAAATTAATCTATCTTTGCAGCTTCAAAATTAATAGTTAATTGACTTTTGACTTTTAACTTTCGACTTTTAACTTTTTTATAATGATTACAGTAAACGATATTGCAGTAGAATTTGGCGGAACAACACTTTTTAGCGAGGTAACTTTTGCCATTAATGAAAATGATAAAATTGCCTTAATGGGTAAAAATGGAGCAGGGAAATCTACACTGCTTAAAATTGTTGCGGGTCAAAATAAACCAACTCGTGGAAATATTTCGGCACCAAAAGAAGCTGTAATTGCTTATTTACCACAGCATTTGTTGGCAAATGACGATTGTACGGTTATGGAAGAAACTTCAAAAGCATTTGCTGAAGTTTTAGACATGAAAAAGGAAATGGATGAAATCAACGAACAATTAACCATTCGTACCGATTATGAAAGTGATGCGTACATGAAGTTAATTGAGCGTGTTTCTGAACTTTCTGAAAAATACTACGCCATTGAAGAAGTGAACTATGAAGCTGAAGTTGAAAAAGTATTAAAAGGTTTAGGTTTTGAACGTAAAGATTTGAATCGTCCAACGAAAGAGTTTTCTGGTGGTTGGAGAATGCGAATCGAATTGGCAAAAATTCTTTTGAAGAAGCCCGATTTAATTCTATTAGATGAGCCAACCAATCACTTGGATATGGACAGTATTCAATGGTTAGAAGATTTCTTAGTTAATCAAGCTAAAGCGGTTATGGTAATTTCGCACGATAGAGCGTTTGTAGATAATATTACAAATCGTACGATTGAAGTTACAATGGGAAGAATTTACGACTACAAAGCCAAATATTCTCATTATTTAGAATTAAGAAAAGATAGAAGAGTACACCAACAAAAAGCTTACGACGAACAACAAAAGTTTATTGCAGAAAACCAAGCGTTTATTGATCGTTTTAGAGGAACTTTCTCAAAAACTGAATCGGTGCAATCGCGTGTAAAAATGTTAGAAAAAATTGTTCCAATTGAAGTTGATGAAGTAGATAATTCTGCATTAAAATTAAAATTTCCACCTTCAGTTCGTTCGGGGCAATATCCGGTTGTAGTTAAAGATTTACATAAAAGCTATGGAGATAAAGTTATTTTCAAAGATGCTAATATTGTAATTGAACGTGGAGAAAAGGTTGCTTTCGTAGGAAAAAATGGAGAAGGAAAATCGACTATGATTAAGGCGATTATGAAAGAAATTGAAATCAATAGCGGTAGTGTAGAAATTGGTCACAATGCGCAAATTGGTTATTTTGCTCAAAACCAAGCTTCGTTATTAGATGAAAACGGAACTATTTTTGAAACCATCGACAGAATTGCAGTTGGTGATATTCGTACGCAAATTAAAAACATCTTAGGAGCATTCATGTTCCAAGGAGATGATATTCAGAAAAAAGTAAAAGTACTTTCTGGTGGAGAAAAAACACGTTTAGCAATGATTAAGTTATTGTTGGAACCGGTTAACTTATTAATTTTGGATGAACCTTCGAATCATTTAGACATGAAAACGAAAGATATCATTAAAGATGCTTTACGCGATTTTGATGGAACGTTAATCTTAGTATCTCACGATAGAGATTTCTTGGACGGATTAGCGACTAAAGTTTTCGAATTTAAAGACAAAAGAGTTGTAGAACATTTTGAAGACTTAAACGGTTTCTTAGAACATAAGAAAATGGAAAGCATGCGTGAGTTGGAGAAGAAGTAATTTGTGAATAGTTATATATTATTTCGCACAACGAAATCATAAAATCAAATAATTATGTATGGGTTTAATAATTCTTCCTTTTCTGATAGTAATTCTATTTGTATTTATTAAAGCAATAAATAGGATTCGGATATTTCATATTGCAAGAAAATTAACTAACGAAGACTTTAAATTTGGTTTTATAACAGCTATAATATTTTTTTTATTAATAATTCTGACGTTGTTTGCTCAAAAAAAAGTGAGTCCGTTTGCACCATATTTTATATTTCCCTTTTTCATGATTTTTATACCATATTTTTTTGCCATATCTACATTTGACAGTCGAAATATAAAACTGCAAATTGCATCAAAACGTGCACTTACAAGTATTTTATTCTCCGGTATAATAATAATCATACTTTTTGCTTCGGAAATAGATTTATTTAAAATATTAAATTTAGAAAAGGTTTATTAAGTCATAAAGCACAGCACATAACGCCCGTTTTTAGTAATTGATGGGACTAGGCTTTGTTCAGATTTTTTACTAAAATTACATAAGTGAAATAAAAAAAAGCTCCTATAATTAGGAGCTTTTTTTTACGTTATAAATTATAATATTTAAGCAGAATTCACGTTTATAAACTGTTAATCAGTTAGTTAAGTTGCAATTCTTAAATTTATTATTATGAAAAACTTAAAAAAAATTAAATTTAGTTTAGTGATAGCAATGTTGTTTGTTCTTACAACTTCATCGATGTGTAGTAATGACGATGATGGTTCAACATCATCAGTGAATCCATCTGATGTTATTAATATTGTAAATAATGGAACTTGGAGAATAACGTATTATTATGATACAGATCACGAAGAAACGAATAGTTTCAATGGTTATAACTTTACATTTGGAGAAAGTAATGTTTTAACTGCTTCTAATGGAACAAATAGTTATACTGGTACATGGTCAGTTACAGACAGTAATAGTAATGATGATAACTTAAGTGATTTAGATTTTAATATTGCATTTAGTTCTCCAGCACAATTTGAAGAATTAACAGACGATTGGGAAATTATTGAAAAATCTTCAACTTCAATAAAATTAAAAGATGTTAGCGGTGGAAATGGTGGAACAGATTATTTGACATTTGCTAAAAATTAATAGTATAAAAATGAAAATAATAATTTACTGAATATTGTTTCCCTTTTCCCCAATTAAATAAAAAAAAGCTCCAAATTGGAGCTTTTTTAGTTTACTATTTATTTCTTAATTCCCTTTTCAATCTCTTTAAAATAATTAATCAAAGCTTCTCTCTGCGTTTTGTCTAAAACCGCTTCTTTATGAATTAATGTATAGCTCGAAAGCGGCATTTCTGCTTCTTCAACTAATTCAGAGCATTCTTCCATTTTATGTGCTTGCTTTTTAGCCGAATAATTTCCAAATTCAGAAAAATTCAAATGCTTTTTTCCACCTTCAATATGGTTTTTCAACCACCAACCAAAGGGTTGTACGGAAGCGTACCAAGGATAAACACTTTGGTTAGAATGGCAATCGTAACAAGATGCTTTTATTTGCGAAGCAATTTCTGGTGTTGTATTGTTCATTACAAGAAAATCTAATTTTTCATCCGCAACCGGATTCGTTTTATCTATTTGAAAAAACTGAATTGCAACTAAAACGACTAATAGGCCAATAAGTATTTTTTTCATGAGAATTGAATTTTGAATAAAAATACTAATTATTACTTATTTTTTAAACACATAGAAACATAGTTTTTTTTAGCTTTAAAAGGAGCTTCACTTTTTTCTATGTTTCTATGTGTTTTATTTTAACTAATTTACAGCATCAACTAATCTAATAAACTCAGCTTTATAGCCTTCTTTGTCAATGCTTTTTCCTTGTAAAGCCAATGCTTTAATATCTGTTGAAGTTTTATTATTTACCAATTTAGAATCGCGTAATTTTAATCCAAACCAAGCAACTGCAGTTGTAAATTTAAAATCTTCAGAAGCTTTTTCAAGTACGATTACTTTGTTTTCAATTACCTGAATCATCTCGATACTTTTATCGCCATCTGGTTTTTTATATCTAAATTTAACCGTTGCTAATTCATCGGTATATTTTTCAAAATTTGTTTTTTGTTCTGTGTATTTTAATGCATCAACATCATTATTAAACGAACTGTTTACACCAACAGGAATAATTTCATATAAAGCAGTTACAGTGTGACCGCTTCCTAATTCACCAGCATCAATTGCATCATTTTTAAAATCTTCAGGACGTAATTTTCTGTTTTCGTAACCAATTAATCGATAGTTTTGAACGTGTTTTGGATTGAATTCAATTTGAATTTTCACATCTTTTGCAATAGCAAACATACTTCCTTTAAACTCTTTTCCTAAAAAACGATTCGCTTCTTGAATGTTATCAATAT
Source organism: Flavobacterium sp. (assembly GCA_040119075.1). Lineage (GTDB taxonomy): Bacteria > Bacteroidota > Bacteroidia > Flavobacteriales > Flavobacteriaceae > Flavobacterium. Next base: position 2,809 of record JBEDTP010000235.1, on the reverse strand, counting down.
AAGCGTAATTTCCGTTTCCTTTATCGGCTAAAGTTTCCATTTTACTGTCTTTGTAATTTCCCATTCCATAACCTAAACACGTTAAGAATACACCTGATTTTCTTTTTTCTTCAATCAATGTTTCCATGTCTTTATTAGAAGAAGCGCCTACGTTAAAATCGCCATCGGTTGCTAAAATCACACGATTGTTTCCGCCTTTAATGAAGTTTTCTGATGCAATTTTGTAAGCCAATTCAATTCCGGCTCCACCAGCAGTACTTCCGCCAGCGTTTAAGTTTTCTAACGATTTAATGATGGTTTCTGTATCATTTCCTGCTGTTGGAGGCAAAACCAATCCAGCCGCTCCTGCATACACTACAATTGAAACTCGGTCTTTTGCTCTCAATTGATTGACTAATACTTTCATAGATTCTTTCAATAAAGGCAATTTGTTTTGTGAACTCATTGAACCCGAAACATCAATTAAGAAAACAAAGTTAGAATTGGGTAAAACATCGCTATCAATATCTTTTCCTTGTAAACCTATTTTTACCAATTTATGTTTTTCGTTCCACGGACATTCGCTGTATTCGGTATGAATAGCAAACGGATGTTTTGAAGTGGGTTGTTCGTAATTGTATTTGAAAAAATTCATCATTTCTTCCACACGAACTGCATCTTTTGGAACCTTCTGACCTTGATTAATAAATCGTCTAACATTCGTATATGAAGCATTATCAACATCAATTGAAAAAGTAGAAAGTGGTTCGCTTTTCGGACTTGTAAATTGATTTTCTGTAAAAAGTTCGTAATCTTCTTGTTCTGGTTCAACATAAGCTTGAGCAGATGCTATAGCTTTTGATAATTTATCATCTAGTAGTTCTTTTTCTTCTTTTGCAAGGCTACTTTTTGTAATTACGATTATTGCTCCATTTGCGCCTTGAGAACCATACAAAGCGGCTCCTTGAGCTCCTTTTATTACGTTAGTAGATTCTATCCATTCAGGTGGCATTGATTGAAGTACACTTGCATCTACAATTACATTATCAACCACAATTAATGCTTGGTTGTTTCCTGAAATAGAACGATTTCCTCTAAGTACAATTCTAGTGGTTGGATTTACACCATTATTAGTTGTGTTAATTTGTAATCCAGATACTTTTCCCGCTAAAGATTGAACTACATTTGGATTTGCACTTTGTGTTATCTCTTCTGCTTTTACTACAGTGTAAGACGAAGTAATAGCATCTTTTCTCTTCTTTATTCCTAAAGCTCCAGTAACTACGACTTCATTTTGAGTTAAATTTTCTTCTTTCATTAATACATTAACTACGTTAGATTTTCCAACTGAAAGACTTACCTTTTTCATTCCTGTATAGGTAAATTCTAAAATGTCACCTTCATTTGCCACAATACTGTATTTTCCATCAAAATTGGTTGTAGTTGCATTTTTGGTTCCTTTTACCAATACGTTTACTCCAGCAATTGGTCCAATAGCATCGCTTACAATTCCGGTAATGGTTTTGTAGTTTGTTGCTAGATTTGAATGATTTTTTGTTCCGAAATTAAGGAAAGTTATAAGCATAGCTATCCCTAATGAAAAGATTTTAATTTTTTTCATGATACTTTAATTTAATTAAACGAATGATTTATTTAGAAGATTTTATTTCTTGGGTTTACCGTCCTTAGTAGTTATAATTACGACACCCTTTTTACCTTTATCACCATATTCTTTTTCAGCATCGGCTTCTTGTAAGATTACAGTTTTAATAATGTCTTGTTTGGTTAATGGTGCATACGGACTTGTTGGGTTTGGTCCAAAAAGTTCCTGTTCAGAATATTGAACGCCGTTAATAATATATAAAGGTTCTTTTAATACTATGATTGAATCCAATTGCGAACTGCTAATATTTCGAAGTTCTTTTTCGTTACTTGCTTTCCCATCTATAACCACTAATGGAGCCGATTTTTTAGTTTGTTCAGTATTTGTTTCAACCACATTAGAATAATCAGTGTCAAATTGCTCACGTTTTATCCCTTTTGCAGTTGCATATTTTGGACTATTAGTGGATGCTGCATTAAAATATCCTCTTGATGTTAATTCTTCTTCTTGATTTTTACCAAACGGAATCAGTTCAATTTGTTCTTTAACTGCAGTCTTATCTTTTTTATCAGCTCTAACATAAGTTACAATTTCATCATCATTTAAAATGTTGATTTCTTCAGGATAAATAGTAGCTTTCTTTTTAATAGGATTAGTAGTTACAACAGTCTCACTACTAGGTTTATTAATTTGATTGTCTAAAATTGCACCGGCTTCTTCTGAACTAATAATTTGGTTCTCTTGTGTTTCAACCAAAACTTCATTTGATTCTAAAGGTTCGATTTTAGATTCATTAACAATGACTGGTGTGTTTACTGTTTCAGTATTTGTGTAAAACTGATATCCAATTGTTCCAACCAATACTATTGAAGCGGCTACTGCAATTTTTTTCCAATTTGAAGTCTCTTTTTTAGCCACATTGGTGTCTAATTTTTCTTCTACACGTGCCCAAATCTTATCCATTCCTGGAAAGTCTTTTTGCTCAGCGTTTTCAGCTGCGTGTTTTATTTTGTTATATAATTTATCTTCTGTTCCCATGACTTATTTTGCTTTTTGATAGTAAAAAGTGTTTACCAATTCTTTCAGTTTGCTCTTCGAAGCATTTAATTGCGATTTTGAAGTTCCTTCTGAAATTCCGAGTTGTTCGGCTATTTCTTTATGACTGAATCCTTCAATGACAAACAGGCTAAAAATGGTTCTGCAACCTTCTGGAATGTAATTTAAAAG
>JBEDTP010000234.1:0-10263 GCA_040119075.1 Flavobacterium sp. | reverse complement strand
GCATAGTAATGACCAATAGAGATTATGAATTTAAAATCTTTTTTGGAAAACCTATCAATGTAGATAAAAAGCTTAAAAATTATAAGGCTTTCTATAAGCATGCTATAAAAGATACGTTGATTAAAAATTATAAATCAGTAAACTTAGTTTTTACTGAGCAAGTAGTTTGTAAGAAGTAGATAGATTATGAATAAAGAAACCATTGCAGTAGGATTAGATATTGGAACAACAAAAATTGTTGCAATGATCGGTAAGAAAAATGAATACGGGAAATTAGAAATTCTAGGAGTTGGAAAATCTAAAAGTCTTGGTGTTCATAGAGGTGTTGTAAATAATATTACACAAACTATTCAGTCTATTCAACAAGCAATTATTGAAGCTGAAAATGACTCAGATCATAAAATTAATGATGTGGTTGTAGGTATTGCAGGTCAGCATATTAGAAGTATTCAGCATAGCGATTATATAAGTCGTCCAAATCCAGAAGAGGTTATTGGTGAGGCAGATATTGACGCATTAATAAATCAAGTACATAAACTTGCAATGCTTCCTGGTGAAGAAATTATTCATGTTTTACCGCAAGAGTTTAAAATTGATGGTCAAGCTGAAATTAAAGAACCTATCGGTATGTATGGCGGTAGATTGGAGGCGAGTTTTCATGTGGTGGTTGGTCAAGCAGCTTCAATTAGAAACTTAGGAAGATGTGTTAAAAGTGGAGGCTTAGAACTTTCAGGCTTAACATTAGAGCCATTAGCCTCTGCTGATGCGGTTTTAAGCCAAGAAGAGAAAGAAGCTGGAGTTGCGTTAATCGATATAGGTGGCGGAACAACAGATTTGGCAATATTTAAAGATGGAATCATTCGCCATACAGCAGTAATACCTTTTGGTGGAAATGTCATAACTGAAGATATTAAAGAAGGTTGTTCAATAATTGAAAAGCAAGCAGAATTATTAAAAATGCGTTTTGGTTCAGCTTGGCCAGGTGAAAATAAAGACAATGAAATTGTTTCAATACCTGGATTAAGAGGAAGAGAACCTAAAGAGATTTCACTTAAAAACTTATCAAAAATAATTCACGCTCGTGTAGTAGAAATTATTGAACAAGTTTATGCAGAGATTAAAATATATGGTCACGAAGATCCTAAGAGAAAGCTTATAGCTGGTATTGTGTTAACCGGTGGAGGGTCTCAATTAAAGCACATTAAGCAGTTAGTAGAGTATATAACAGGAATGGATACTAGAATTGGTTTTCCAAACGAACATCTTGCAGGTGGTTCAGATGAAGAGCTTTCAAGTCCTATGTATGCAACGGCTGTTGGTTTAGTGATGAACAGTATTCGTAATAATACCAGAAGTGCTACGCCAATTGTTGAAATGAAAAAAGAGGCTCCAGTTCAATTACCAAAGGAAGAAATCGAAGATTCATTTGAAGAAGTAGATTCTAAATCAGAAGTAAAAGAACCATCAGTTGTACAGTCAACTGAAGAGAAAATCAAAAAGTCATTTTTTGATAAATATATAGAGAAGATTAAAGAATTTTTAGATAACGCAGAATAAAAAGGAACATTATGTCAGAATTTACAAACATCTCATTCGATTTGCCTAAAAACCAATCAAACGTCATTAAAGTGATAGGTGTTGGTGGTGGCGGTAGTAACGCTATTAACCACATGTTCCAGCAAGGGATTAAAGGCGTAGATTTTGTGGTTTGCAACACAGATGCACAAGCATTACAAAACAGTCCAGTGCCTAACAAAATACAATTAGGGTTGTCATTAACTGAAGGTTTAGGTGCAGGCGCGAACCCAGATGTTGGACAACAATCTGCTATTGAAAGTATGGAGGCTATAGAAAAGATGCTTGATACTAATACTAAAATGCTTTTTATAACTGCCGGAATGGGTGGTGGTACTGGAACGGGAGCTGCGCCTGTGATAGCACAATTAGCAAAAGAACGTGATATTTTAACTGTAGGTATTGTTACTATTCCATTTCAGTTTGAAGGGAAAATACGTTCTGAACAGGCTATGAATGGAGTTGAAAAACTTCGTAAACAAGTAGATTCTTTAATTGTTATCAATAATAATAAGTTACGTGAAGTTTATGGAAACCTTGGATTTAAAGCTGGTTTCTCTAAAGCAGATGAAGTATTAGCAACTGCCTCTAGAGGAATTGCTGAAGTAATTACACATCACTACACACAAAATATCGATTTACGCGATGCTAAAACGGTACTAGCTAACAGCGGAACTGCAATTATGGGTTCTGCAATAGCATCTGGTGATGATAGAGCTAAAGAAGCGATTAAAAACGCATTAGACTCTCCATTGTTAAACGACAATAAAATTTCAGGAGCTAAAAATGTATTGTTGTTAATTGTGTCGGGAACCTCAGAAATTACACTTGATGAAATAGGTGAGATTAATGATTTTATCCAAACAGAAGCAGGCCATAACGCAAATATTATTATGGGAGTTGGTGAAGATGAAACTCTTGGAGATGGTGTTGCTGTTACTATTATTGCAACTGGTTTTGATGTAGAACAGCAAGCCGAAATTGTAAATACAGAACCTAAGAAAATTATTCATTCGCTAGAAGACGAACAAAAAATTGTTCATGATTTGTCTGTGAAGGCAATTTCAAATATTGTAGTTAATGAACCAATAATCGAAACGAAATCTGAAGTTAAAGAAGATATTATTAATCCAATTTGTGATGAAAAAGTAATCTTTACTTTAGATGAAACAGAAAATGAAGAGCTAACTTTTGAAATTCAAGAGCCAGTACTTCCTTCAATGGATTTAATTCCAACTACTGATTTTCTAAAAAATATAGATGTAACATTTGAAGTCGTAGCTCCTAATGTTGTTAATGAATTTGAAATTATTACTCCTCAAATTAGAGAAATTGAAGTTGTAGAACCAGAATTCGTTAAAGCTGATGAAAATGAATTTAACTTTTCTTTAAATTTATTTGAAGATAGGCAAGAAGAAAATAATCAAATTGTTTTCGATTTAACAGATGAAATCAAGGAAATCGAAGTAAAAGAGCCAGTAAGTTTTATTCCAGTTACAGAAGTTAATGAAAATGGAATTGTTAAATATTCTTTGGAAGACTATTTAGAAAAGGAAAATGAATTAACTGCTTCTGCAAAAGTAGAAGAAGTAAAAGAGCCAGTAGATGAAGAGTTGAATTTTTCATTCAAAAATTTAGCAACTAAAGATGCCGAAGTTAAAGCAAACTATGATGAGAATGTTTCTCCTTTAGAGATGTCAATTGAAGATTCTTTAAAAGCTAGAGCTGAAGAACGTAAGAGAAAAATGAAAGACTTTAATTATAAGTTCAATAATAGTGCTGCAAGAATTGATGAAATTGAGAAAGAACCTGCTTATAAAAGAATGGGAATTGATTTAACGGAACAGCCAACAAGTAATAATCAATCTAGAATGTCATTAGGGACAGATAGTAACGATGATGTTCAATTAAGATCAAACAATTCTTTCCTACATGATAATGTAGATTAATCCGCAATAAAACAAACCTACACATTTGAAAAACCCGAAGAATTCTTCGGGTTTTTTTATTACTTTTGCACAAATAATTTTACAAGAAAACAATAATAAATAGAAGATATGAGTTTAGAAGCAAATATTATGACCCACATGAAAGAAGCAATGAAAGCGAAAGATTCTGTGGCATTAGAAGCATTAAGAGCAATTAAATCGGCTATTATTTTGGCAAAGACTGAAGCTGGTGCTTCTGAAGGTTTAACTGAAGATCAAGAGATAAAAATGTTACAGCGTTTGGTAAAAATGCGTAAAGACAGTGCTAGTATTTTTACTGAACAAAATCGTATGGATTTGGCTGAGCCAGAATTAGCTCAAATTGCTGTTATAGAGCAGTTTTTGCCAGCTCAATTATCTGAAAATGAAGTAGAGGCAATCATTGCTAAAATCATTGCAGAAACTGGAGCGTCTGGTATTGCATCTATGGGAAAAGTTATGGGACTGGCTTCTGCGCAAATTGGCGGACAAGCTGAAGGGAAAACAATTTCAGGAATTGTAAAGAAACTTTTGGTTTAATCTTATATAGTGAAAAGTAATTAGTAAAGAGGGAATAGTTGTTCTAAAGCGCTAATCACTTTTTACTAATCACTAATTACTTAAAAAAAGGCTTCGTAGTTCAACTGGATAGAATGACGGATTTCGGCTCCGTTGGTTGCAGGTTCGAACCCTGCCGAGGTCACAAAAAGATTTAAAATAATCAAAGGAGTTGATTGTTTTAAATCTTTTCTTTTTTAAGCGGAATTTATAGGTCTTAAATAAATTTGAATAGTTGTAGACTAATTGAATCAGAATATGTATTTTCGCTAAACTCAATTTTAGCCCTTGATTTATATTTTATTATTAATTGGTCTTTCCTTCTTCGGTTTTTTTGCATACAATGTTGTTGTTGAGCCAATTTATGCGTTTATTTTTCGTAAGCCTATTTATGTGCATTTTTACCCATTCCCTAAAAAACTATCTTTAATTCAATTAAATATACTTCATAATCAATTTGAATTTTATAAAAAATTATCATCTAAGGATAAGATTTATTTCGAGCATAGAGTATCAAATTTTTTAAAAAAATATCCTTTTTATGGAAAAGAGGGATTAGTTATTACTGAAGAAATGCGTGTACTTATCGCTGCAACAGCAATAATGCTCACATTTGGAATGAGAAATTATTTTTTTACAGTGATTGATAAGATTCTTGTTTTTCCAGATGTTTATTATTCAAGTATGAATGACAATTACCATAAAGGAGAGTTTAATCCTAGAATGAAAGCTATTGTTTTTTCTTGGAAGCATTTTATGGAAGGATATGAAATATCTAATGATAATTTAAATCTTGGATTGCATGAGTTTTCTCACGTGTTACATTTTGAAGGTTTGAAGAAAAATGATACTTCTGCAACTATTTTCTCAGTTACTTATAGTGAAATTATGGAGCAGGTAAAGTATCCTCCAAATTACAAAAAACTTATTGAGTCTAATTATTTTAGAATATATGCATATACAAATGAGTTTGAATTTATTGCAGTAATTCTTGAACATTTTTTTGAGACTCCATCTCAATTTAAGTCTGAATTCCCATTACTCTATGAAAAAGTCAAAGTAATGATTAACTATACGGAAGTGATTTAATATACGAATAAAATACTTAATAATCAATGACTTATGTTTTTTAGTTTATGATTATATTAGGTATCTTTATGATGTGATTTAAAAACAAGCGTTATGAAACAAAAAGTTCCAGTTTCAACGATAATGACAAAAGAGGTTATAAAGTTAAATATAACAGATACTTTAACTAAGGCCGAAAGTTTATTTAAGAAACATCATATTCGTCATATTCCAGTAGTTAACGGGAATAAAATTATAGGAATGTTAAGTTATACTGATTTACTCCGAATATCGTTCGCTGATGCAATCGAAGATGATGAGGAAGAAGTTGATACTACTGTTTATAATATGTTTTCTGTTGAGCAAGTAATGGCTAAAAATTTAACATCAATTTCTCCTGATGCAACAATTAAAGATGCTGCAGAAATCCTTGCGACAAGAGAATTTCATGCCTTGCCTGTAGTTGAAGGTAATTTGTTAGTAGGAATTGTTACAACTACTGATTTAATTAAGTATTTAATAGACCAATATTAAACATAAAAAAAACTCCCAATTTGGGAGTTTTTTATTATTGAATGAGTCTTTTTAAATCTATTATGGTTGCTTCTGGATTTTCAGCGCCAAAAATATAGCTTCCAGCAACTAAAACATCTGCGCCAGCATCAACTAATGCTTTTGCATTTTTATTGGTAACTCCGCCATCTATTTCAATTAATGTAGATGCATTATTACGAGTAATGATTTCTTTTAATTGTGCTACTTTTTTATAAGTATTCTCAATAAAAGATTGTCCGCCAAAACCAGGATTAACGCTCATAATACAAACTAAATCAATATCTTTAATTACGTCTTCTAGTAAGCTAACATTAGTATGTGGATTAATTGCAACTCCGGCTTTCATTCCTTCGGCTTTTATTGCTTGTAAAGAACGATGCAAGTGCGTGCATGCTTCATAGTGAACTGTTAAAATATCAGCGCCTAATTTTTTAAATGTTGAAATATATCTATCAGGATCAACAATCATTAAGTGCACATCGATAGTTTTTTTTGCATGTTTAGAAATAGCTTGTAAAACAGGCATTCCAAAAGAAATATTTGGAACAAAAACACCGTCCATAATATCAATATGAAACCAATCGGCTTCACTGTTGTTAATCATTTCAATGTCTCGTTGTAAGTTTGCAAAATCAGCTGCTAAAACGGATGGTGCAATAAGTGTGTTTTTATTCATGTTGTTGTGTTGTTTTTACAAAGGTAAATTATATATAGATAATCTGAAACAAGTTCTGATTAAAAAAGTAAAACCTCGGAAACCCGAGAGCTTTGCTCGAACAGACCGATGTTTTACTTCCCTTAAAAAGTAAAACCTCGGTAATCAGCCGAGGTTTCAATCATCAATCAAAAAACGAACAGTTATTGAAACTGTTGTTGTTTTTATTAGGCTTAGCCTAAATATGTTTTTAGAATCTTACTTCTTGAAGTATGTTTTAATCTTCGAATTGCTTTTTCTTTAATTTGACGAACACGCTCACGAGTTAAATCGAAAGTTTCTCCAATTTCTTCTAAAGTCATCGGGTGTTGGTCACTTAAACCAAAATATAAACGAACCACATCTGCCTCACGAGGAGTTAATGTTTCTAATGCTCTTTCAATTTCAGTTTGTAAAGATTCATGAATTAATTCTCTGTCAGGATTTGGAGATTCACCAGAGCGTAAAACGTCATATAAGTTTGAATCTTCTCCTTCTACAAGTGGTGCATCCATTGATAAATGACGACCAGAGTTTTTCATAGATTCCTTAACGTCATTAACGGTCATGTCTAATTCTTTTGCAATTTCTTCAGCAGAAGGAGCACGTTCATTAGATTGCTCAAGTAAAGCAAACATTTTGTTAATCTTGTTAATAGAACCAATTTTATTTAATGGCAAACGAACAATTCGAGATTGTTCAGCTAAAGCTTGAAGTATAGATTGACGAATCCACCAAACTGCATACGAGATAAATTTAAATCCACGCGTTTCGTCAAAACGTTGAGCCGCTTTAATTAAACCTAAGTTTCCTTCGTTAATTAAATCGGGTAATGTAAGACCTTGATTTTGGTATTGTTTAGCTACCGATACAACGAAACGTAAATTAGCTTTTGTTAATTTTTCCAGTGCTCTTTGATCACCAGCTTTTATACGTTGAGCTAATTCTACTTCTTCGTCAGCGGTAATTAAATCAACTTTTCCAATTTCTTGTAGGTATTTGTCTAGGGAAGCAGTTTCACGATTAGTTACCTGCTTGGTGATTTTAAGCTGTCTCATTAATTTGCAGTAATTTAAGTATTCAGGTTGTTATACGTAAGCAATTACAAAAAAGTTACAAAAAATATGTTTTTTTTAATTATTTTATTTGCTTGCCACTTTGAGTGTTTACAAAAAGTACATTTCCTATTTTATTGTAGTTGTTAAATTGTTCAACACCTTTAGTTTTAATTGAGCTTTCATGGAAGCCAAGAATGGTTAAATCAGCAAGTTTTGATGTTTCGTTTATTAGTTCCACTTTATCTGTTGTTTCGTCAATTGGGAGAACAATAATATTGTTAGGAGAAATCGGCAACCTTCCTGTAGAAGTTAATTCTGTCAAGTAGGCTTTTTCAGTTTCTAGATTAGATTTATCTACAGCGGCAAAGATTTTAATTTCTGCGCCTTTCCAGTCTGAATGACCTAATATGATATAAGATAAAAGAATCATTAAGTTGGCATTTTCATAGTCTTCTTTTTTAATCCATACATGAATTTCATTGCGATAACCAAAATTTCTGTCTGAAGTTCCTAGAATACAAAGGTCATATTTTGCGCTTTGAATTAAACTATAATTATCTACAACATCTTCTAGCCATTCTGATGTGCCTTTTTTGTATTCAAATAGCATCATGTTGTTGTTGTGGCCAGAAATCCCAGGTTGTTGAATTGCTTGAACTATTGCTGCTGTGTTTGAAGGGGAGATTATTGTTTCTAAAAACACATTTGATTTTGTGTTATTCGTTATTTTAATCAATTTCTCAAGTTTTTTATCAGCTACTTCTTTTGAGTTTTTAGAAAAATAATCTTTTTCGAAATGAATAAATGTTCCAAATCCATATCGATAAGAAATCCATTTCATCATTTCTAATGCTGATAAGCGCTCAAAACTATCTTTTGATAAGCATAATACACCAGGTCTCCAATAATCTGCATTTGATTCTTTGTCTGTTTTTTGTAAAAACACTTGTAAATTCCTGCTAAGTTGATGTATAACACCTTGAAATATGTTGGCCATCCCTTTCTTGTTTTCATTATTAAAAGTGATGTAAAAATAAATGCCAATCATTAATAAGACTGAAGCTACAGCATATATTGCATTTATTTTGAACATTAAGTAAATACATAAAATGGCTCCCATTAGAGATAAATACCATTTAGACTTAAATGAAGGCCTGTAGGCAGGATCAGCAGCAAAGTGTTGCATAAAAGAAATTAAACATAAAGAACCGTATGTTACCATAAAGAACATAGAGATAATTTCTGCAACAGCATTTACATCACCCATCAATACAAAAATAATTGCTATAATGGCTGTTATTATGGTGGCGTTTCTTGGTTCGTTGTTTTTTGCTGTTCCTTTAGAAACAAATTTATTTGCTTTTTGGTTTGGTATTACATTGTCGCTTCCTATTGCTTGTAAAGTTCTAGGAGCTACCATAAATGAACCTAAAGCTGACGAAATTGTTGCGGCAGCTAATCCAAGAGGAATGATTGGTCCCCAATATGCAATTTTACTCATTACTAATTGGTCGTTTACCAGGTCATCAGGTGAAGCAGAGTAAGCTAATTTTAAGGCAATAAACACATATATAATCATCCCTACGATAGTGGCAGCAAGTGTTCCGGTTGGAATTGATTTTTTAGGATCTCTTAAATCACCTGAAAGTCCTACTCCGGCTGTCATTCCGGTAAAAGCAGGGAAAATAATAGCAAAAACAAAGAAAAACCCTTTATCAGAATCTATATTTCGTAAGAGTAAAGAGTTGTCAAATGTAGTTGCATATTCTGTTGTACCAAAGAAAAACATAATTAGGGATACGAATAAAATAGCGACTACTACGTATAATGCCTTCATTCCTAGATCGGCTCCCTTAGTAACCATAAGTCCAATTAATAATAAAAGTGCTGGAATACTAAATAATCTATTATCATATATTTCATAGCCGAATTCAGATAAAATCCACGGTTTAATTGCTTCAAAAGATTCAGCAAAGGCGATAATGTAAAAGGCAACACTAATGGCTTGTGATAGGTATAAGGCAAGCCCAATTGAAGCTCCAATATTAACACCAAATGAGCGAGAAATAATAAAGTATTCTCCTCCACCTTCTACTTTTTGATTTGTTGCAATTTCAGCTAAAGCCATCGCTGTAGGAATGGTTACAAGGTGTGCTACTATGATAATAAGAAGTGTTCCAATAAAACCAACTTCGCCAACTGCATATCCAAAACGAAGAAACATTACAGCACCTAGTATTGTTGAAATAGCTGTTAAAAAAACAGGTAAAGTTCCAAAATTTGCTTTTAGATTTTGTAGTTTGTTTTCCATGCTTTTTTAGATGTTAAGTTTATAAATATAAAAAAAACCACACATATATGTGTGGTTTTTGAAATAATAATTAATATTAATTAAGCTTGTGTGCTTTCTTTTTTCTCTTCTCTAGGAGGTCTAGGTAAAAGCGCTTTTTTAGAAACCTTTTCTTTTCTTGTTTTAGGATCAACACCAAAGTATTTTACCATAAATATATCTCCCATTTTAACCACATCTGCAACATTCTCTGTTCTTTCCCAAGCTAGTTCAGAAACGTGTAGTAGAACTTCATTTCCTGGTGCTGCCGTATATTCTACGACTGCTCCAAAATCTAACATTTTAATTACTTTAACTTCGTAAGCATCTCCAACTGTTGGTTTGAAAATGATTGAATCAATTTTAGCCATAACCATTGCAATTCCTTCTGGGTCAGTACCTAAAATCTCAATGATTCCTTCTTCTGTTGCTGGGTCTTCATTGATAACAATTGTTGTT
>JBEDTP010000233.1:0-10266 GCA_040119075.1 Flavobacterium sp. | reverse complement strand
TGTTGAAAACGAAGAATCTATCAATTCTAAATCTTTTTATTTTAAAGATTTAAACAATGATTATGAGGCTTTACATAAAATTATTATCGACGGTTTTAATTCAGATCCATTATTAGATATTAAGTTAGAATTACCAGAAGATTTTGTTTGGTTACATTATTCTAAAAACTTAGGACAAACTTTTGTTCAGTTTATGGCTAAAAACAAAAAAAATGAAACAACAGGAGTTACTAAAGCATTTAACCTAGAACAAATAAATAAATTGTTTGAAAAAAAATTAGAGAAAAAAGAGAAAAAAGAAAGTAAAGACGAAATGTCTGAATTTTAATATTATATTTTTATTAAAAAGCCTTGCAATTGCAAGGCTTTTTAATTTCTATAGTTTACAATTACAATCTGGCAATTCATTTTCGTCATAAATAAATTCGTAGGATGAAATTTGAATTTTATCTGAATTTAGTTTCCAAATCAATAATTTATTTTGAATATATTCTCCATAGGATAAACGCTTGTCAAAATTTAAATGCAAAATTGTAGTTTTTCCATCGCTTGTAAAATCAGCAAAGTCTTTAATGAAATCAACTAATTCTTCACGCTCAATATCATTTCCATCAACCGTAATTTTATTTTCATCATTAAAGTTAATCGTAAAATTGTGATATGGCATGTAAGCTTCTGCATTTTTCTTAATAAAAAACTTTGAAAACTCTTTATTTAATTTATATTGAACATCTGTAAAAGGTAAAAAGGCTAAATTTTTCCTAATACTATCTGCATAAGAAAACACATTGATTGCTCCTTCATTTTTATGTGAAGAGTTTTTCTTTTTATATTGAAGTTTCATTATTTCTGGAATAACAACTTCTAGCGAAAGCCTTTTATCAATATTAAAAACCCAATTTGTAGTACTTATTGAATTGTTTTTATTTACATCTACAACGCTATCGTTTTCGTAGAACATATATATTGGGGAATGATCTGTAAGTTCTTTCATTACAGAGACATCGGCTTTTGGTAATTGCACATCTTCTTTTTTACAAGAAATAAGTAATAAAAATGCGACTAAGATTATGCTTATTTTTTTCATTTTAATTGAGTATATATTTTAATACATTCTTGGGCTTCTTTTACATCATGAACTCTTAAAATATTTGCACCTTTTTGTAATGCAATCGTATTTAAAACTGTGGTTCCGTTTAACGCATCTTGTGGCTCATTTTCTAATAATTTATAAATCATTGATTTTCTGGAAATTCCAACTAAAACGGGTAATTCTAGAATAGAGAAAAAGTCCAGTTGTTGCATGATTTCATAATTCTGTTCTAATGTTTTAGCAAAACCAAAACCAGGGTCAACAATAATATCATTAATCCCAAATTTTCTTGCAGCATTAATCCTTTCTGAAAAATAGAACATAACTTCTTTCACAACTTCATCATAAATTGCTAATGATTGCATAGTTTGTGGTGTTCCTTTCATGTGCATCATGATATAAGGAACTTGCAATTGAGCAACAGTTTCTAACATTTTTTCATCTAATAAACCTGCAGAAATATCATTAATTACGGCTACACCTTTATTTACAGCTTGTTTTGCAACTTCGCTTCTAAATGTGTCAATTGATAATAAAACATCAGGAAATTTGCTTAAAATTAGGTCTATTACAGGTAAAATTCTATTCAGTTCTTCTTCTTCCGAAACAAATTCAGCTCCAGGTTTGCTAGAATAAGCGCCAACATCAATAAATGTTGCGCCTTCAGCAATCATTTTTTCAACTTGAGATATAATTTCAGTTTCATTTTTATAAGAACCGCCATCATAAAATGAATCGGGGGTTATATTCAAAATCCCCATTATTTTGGGTACAGATAAATCAATAAGGTTTCCTTTGCAATTAATAGTCATACTTTAAATAAAAATTCGTTAATCTTCATTATTCATTCCAAAAAAATAATGTTACTTTTGAAGAAACTTACTACAAAGATATCGAAATAATGAAGAATACGTCACAAGAATACGATGCAGTGATAGCAATTTGTCGCGATTTGTTTACCAAAAAAACAAAAGATTACGGCACAGCTTGGAGAATACTGCGTTTACCATCGTTAACTGACCAAATTTTTATTAAAGCACAACGTATAAGAAGTCTACAAGAAAATGAAGTGCGTAAAGTTGATGAAGGCGAAGCTTCTGAATTTATAGGAATTATAAACTATTGCATTATGGCTTTAATTCAAATTGAAAAAGGAATTGCGGAACAACCCGATTTAAAATATGACGAAGCAGTTCAGTTATACGATGAAAAAATTGCCTTGACAAAGCAATTAATGGAAGATAAAAACCATGATTATGGTGAAGCTTGGCGCGAAATGCGTGTAAGCAGTTTAACCGATTTAATTTTACAAAAGTTACTTCGTGTAAAACAAATTGAAGACAATAAAGGAAAAACATTAGTTTCAGAAGGAATTGATGCCAATTACCAAGACATGATTAACTATTCAGTATTTGCATTAATACACATGGAAATTGCTAAATAAAAATAACAAATATGAATTTTAGAAATATAATTACACAGTTTTCAAGAATTTTTGTCGGAGTATTATTTATAATTTCTGGCTTAATTAAATTAAACGACCCAATTGGATTTTCATATAAACTAGAAGAATATTTTAATGCTAATGTATTAAATGTTGAGTTTTTAATTCCATTTGCATTATTAATTGCATGTTTTGTTGTTATTTTTGAAGTAGTTTTAGGTGTAATGCTATTGATTGGTTTTAAAACAAAATTCACAATATGGAGCTTGTTAGCAATGATAGTATTTTTTACTTTTCTTACCTTCTACTCTGCCTATTTTAATAAAGTAACAGATTGTGGATGTTTTGGAGATGCTTTAAAATTGACACCATGGGAATCGTTTACTAAAGACATTATCTTATTGTTTTTTATTCTTATTCTTTTCTTCAATCAGAAATTTATTAACCCAATATTAGATAAAATACCTATTAACTTAACTGTTTTTGCTACTTATTCTTTATGTTTATTCATGGCTTTTTATGTTTTACAACATTTACCTTTAAAAGATTTTAGAGCATATAAAGTAGGAACTAACATTAAAGAAGGAATGGAAATTCCTGTAGGAGCCGAAAAAAGCGAATATGAAATGGTATTTACTTATAAAGTAAATGGTGTTGACACAGAAATTAGCTATGCTGATGTTATGGCAAATAAAATTCCAGAAGGAGCTGAATTTGTTGACAGACAAGACAAGCTAATTAAGCAAGGTTATGTTCCGCCAATTCATGATTTTTCAATTGAAAAAGATGATAATGATTATACAGATAGTGTTTTAGAAGAACCAAAAGTAATGCTATTCATTTCTTATGATTTAGATAAATCTAAAGATAAAGGAATGGAAGTATTAGAAGAATTGCATCAAAAAGCAATTGCAAAAGGATATTTAGTTATTGGAATGACTTCTTCTAACCCTGAAACTATTGCGGCTTATAAAACCAAATTTAAACATACATTTGATTATTATTTTTGCGATGCTACTACTTTAAAAACAGTTGAAAGAGCAAATCCAAGCATTGTGCTTTTAGAAAAAGGAACAATTGTACAAAAAGTACATTTTAACGATATTGACAAATTGGAGTTAAAATAATACGTTCGATAGCTAACTTTACGAACAGAATTTAGATTTTATTAAGAAAGTCTGAATTTACAAATTGTATTTTTATAAAAATTATAAAACAAAATTCTATGAAAAAGATTATTTCACTATTTTCAATAGCTTTATTCACGCTTTCTTGCTCACAAGCTCAACAAACAGAGTTTAAACCAGAAGCTTTAGAAAATGTAATGGTAGATACTGCTAACGAATCTATTGCATTTAAAGACATTTTAAAAAAATACGAAGGTAAAACAATTGTTATCGATGTTTGGGCTTCATGGTGTTCAGATTGTATCAAAGGAATGCCAAAAGTAAAAGCATTACAAGAAAAATTTCCAGAAGCTACTTACCTATTCATTTCTATGGATAAAAATTACGAAGCTTGGACAAAAGGAATTGCTAAATATGATGTTCAAGGAGAACATTATTTAACTAATGACGGAATGAAAGGCATTTTTGGAAAATCTATAAAGTTAGATTGGATTCCACGTTATATGATAGTTGACAAAACAGGAAAAATAGCTTTATTTAAAGTGATTGAAGCTGATGATGAGAAATTAATTGAAACATTAGAGAATAAAATAAATTAGATCGTTAGAAAGTTAGATTTTGAAGCTCAGAAGCTCTAAATCTTTAAAACTTTGTTACTTTGAAACTTATAAAAAATGAGAAAAAATATTGTTGCAGGAAACTGGAAAATGCACAAAACGCATTCAGAAACTATAACCTTAATTGAAGAAATTACTTTAAAAAAACAAAATACTTCTACTGAAATTATTGTAGCGCCAACGTTTGTAAACCTACAAACTGCAGTTACAATTACCGAAGGAAATAATATTACGGTTGCGGCACAAAACATGCATCAGGCAGAAGGAGGCGCTTTTACAGGTGAAATTTCTGCATCAATGTTAACAAATATTGGTGTAAACACCGTAATTCTTGGTCATAGTGAGCGTCGTGCTTATTTTCATGAAACAGATGCACTTTTAGCGAATAAAGTTGATACAGCTTTGAAGCATAAAATGCGTGTTATTTTTTGCTTTGGGGAAGAATTAAAAGACCGTCAAAAAGACAATCATTTTAATGTGGTTGAATACCAATTAAGAGATGCTTTATTTCATTTACAAAAAAGCGATTGGGCAAACATCATTTTAGCTTATGAACCTGTTTGGGCTATTGGAACTGGTGAAACTGCTTCTCCAGAACAAGCACAAGAAATGCATGCATTTATTCGTAGTTTAATTGAAAAAGTATACGGAAATGACGTTGCCGAAAATGTTTCTATTCTTTATGGTGGAAGTGTAAAACCAGATAACGCTAAAGAAATATTCTCTAAAAAAGATGTCGATGGGGGTTTAATAGGTGGAGCAGCTCTAAAAGCAGACGATTTCTTGGCAATTGTAAATGGGTTTTAAAAAATGAATATATCAATTAACCACGGATTATATATAAACGCCTCAAAAGAAAAGGTTTTTGAAGTAATAAGCACTCCAAATGGGTTTAATAATTGGTGGACAAAAGGTTGTAAAGGTAAAGCCGAAATAAATACTGAATTCAATTTTAACTTTACAAATGAATATAATTGGTTTGCAAAAGTTACCAAGCTGATACCAAATAAAGAAATAGAATTCTCAATGACTGTTTGTTCAGAAAATTGGGAAAACACAAAATTTGGTTTTACTATTGAAGAAATAGAACCGTATAAAGTTTTCTTGAATTTTGAACATTCAAATTGGGAAAGTCAAAATAAAGAGTTTCAAATTACAAGTTATTGCTGGGCTCATTTATTTTTATTACTAAAAAATTATATTGAAAATAATAATGTTGTTCCATTTGAACAACGAAATGACCATTTATAACATGAAAAACATCTCAAAACTACTTTTAGTTTTAACATTAATCCTAACATCAATTTCTTACGGTCAAAAAGATTGTAAAAAATTTAGAAACGGAACGTTTAAACTAGTTGATGAAACTACAGGAACTGTATTTTTAATTAAGCGTAAAGGAAATATTCAAACAGAAGAAATTGAAGGAGAAAAAGAAGGTTATGCATTTCATGTAAATTGGATTTCCGATTGTAAATACACTTTATATCCTACTAATGAAACTTTGGCGAAGAATAAGGATTTCGCAGGTTATTTATATGTTGAAATAACAGAAGTTAGAGAAAAGTCAATTATAATAAAAAGTACGATGAAAGAATATCCAGAAATGGAAATCTATTCTGAACTTATTAAATTAGATTAAAAAGCATAAACTTATGAATGCCATCTCACAAGTAATAATTGTAATCGTTGCACTACTCCATTTATATTTCTTATGGTTAGAAATGTTTGTTTGGACAACCAAAGCTTATAAAGTGTTTAGAAATTTTCCAAAAGATTTATTTGAGAAAACAAAAACTATGGCTGCCAATCAAGGTTTGTATAACGGATTTTTAGCGGCAGGATTAATTTGGTCCTTATTTATTACAGATGTTGTTTGGAGTAACAACATTGCATTATTTTTCCTGACTTGCGTAGCAATTGCTGGAATTTACGGTGCTTATTCTGTTTCTAAAAAAATATTCTTTGTGCAAGGAATTCCTGCTATTTTTGGAATTTTGAGTATGATTTTTTTTAAGTAAAAATCAACTTTAAAAGTTCCTCTTTATTTCAACATTATATACAGCTTTAATTTGTTCTGAAATTATAAGTGCTTCTTTTATATTATTTGCATAATATATTGTTAGGGGTCTATTATTCTCGTTAAAAATATTAATTTTTACAACTTTTTCAACAAATGTTGCTGACGCTGTTGATCTAAATGTTACAGGACCAATTTTTTGCTTAACTTTAGTTTCTAATAGTGATATATATTCAATTTTTGGGAAATAATTCCACGACAAACCGTAATTTATCCCATACATTGATAAAACTTTTCTATAATTATTTTTTTTAAAATCAATTTCAATTCCTTCAGTTGAAATTAAGAATACACCAATAAATAACAAAAACACCCATAATAAAATAAAATTTGGTTGTTTTGCATTATTTATGAATATTAAACCAAAAAGCCCTGAAATCAGGAGCAAATTTCCAATTATCATTTTCAATAAAGAAACTTTTTCTATATAGATATAATTCTTCATATAACAATTTATTGAAACAATACTGTTGCTAAACAGAATCCAAAATTAATCCTCCAAATCAATTTGAAAACTGTTTAAAAACTGAATTGATTTTTCAATATCGTAATGTAAAATTCTGTCTTCACTTACAAAAGAAACTTCATCTCTGTATGATTTGATAAACATTTCAATAAATTCACTCGATTTTAGAGGTCTTCTAAATTCTAAAGCTTGTGAAGCGTTCAATAATTCAATAGCTAAAATACGTTCTAAATTTTCAACAATTTTAAGTGTTTTAGTCGCCGCATTTGCGCCCATACTTACATGATCTTCTTGTCCGTTACTCGAAACAATACTATCTATACTTGCTGGCGTTGCAAATTGCTTGTTTTGACTTACAATACTTGCCGCAGTATATTGCGGAATCATAAATCCTGAATTTAAGCCTGGATCGTTTACTAAAAACGCAGGTAAGCCTCTTAATCCAGAAATTAATTGATAGGTTCTTCTTTCTGAAATACTTCCTAATTCGGCTAAACCTAATCCTAAAAAGTCTAAAGCTAAAGCCAATGGTTGTCCGTGAAAATTTCCACCAGAAATAATTTGGTCTTCTCCCACAAATATATTTGGGTTATCCGTAACCGAATTAATCTCAGTACGGAATACTTTCTTTACATAATCAATCGTATCTTTACTAGCGCCATGCACTTGAGGAATACATCTAAATGAATACGGGTCTTGTACATGTACTTTTTCTTGTTCTATAATTTCACTTCCGTCAAGAAATTCAAGCATTTTTTCAGCTGTCATAACTTGCCCTTTATGCGGACGAATTAAGTGAATTAAATCAGTATATGGTTCTTTTCTTCCGTCGAATCCTTCTAATGAAATGGCTCCAATTAAATCGGCTAAATAGGATAATTTACTTGCTTTTATTAAACTATAAACACCGTAAGCACTCATAAACTGTGTTCCATTTAATAAAGCCAATCCTTCTTTTGATTTTAGAACTAAAGGTTTTAAACCTAAACTTTCTAAAACTTTATGTGCAGGTTGTCTAAAACCATTATAATAAACTTCTCCTTCTCCTAAAAGTGGTAAGGATAAATGAGCTAATGGGGCTAAATCTCCAGAAGCACCTAAAGAACCTTGCGTATAAATAACTGGTAAAACATCGTTATTATAAAAAGTAACTAAACGCTCAACAGTTTCCAACTGAACACCTGAATGCCCGTAACTTAACGATTGAATCTTCAATAACAACATTAACTTTACAATCTCGTGTGGTACTTCATCTCCGGTTCCACATGCATGAGATTTTACTAAGTTTTCTTGCAGTTTAGATAAATTTTCTCCAGCAATCTTTACATTACATAATGAACCAAAACCAGTATTGATTCCGTAAATAGGTTTATCGTGAGATTTCATTTTCTCATCTAAATAATTACGGCATTTTTCAATATTAACACGAGCTTCTTCAGACAATTCTAGTTTTAAATCATGAGAAATTATTTCATTAATTTTCTCAATAGATAATAAATCAGCACTTATATAATGTATCGTTTCCATCTTAAAATTTTAAGTTCCAAAATTCCGTAAACAATTGTTAAAATGCAAGGTTTCGTTAAGATATTCATCATTTTATTTTTTATTAGAATAAAACTCTGCTTTTATACCTACAAAAATTAAGAATTTTAATAAATTAGCCACTTGAAATTTTATACTATACTATAATGAAAAATACAGCTTTATCTCACGTTCATGAAAGTTTAGGAGCCAAAATGGTTCCTTTTGCAGGTTATAATATGCCTGTTCAATATGAAGGTGTAAATGCAGAACATGAAATTGTTAGAACTGGTGTTGGCGTTTTTGATGTTTCTCATATGGGAGAATTCTTCTTAAAAGGAGAAAATGCATTGGCATTGATTCAAAAGGTAACTTCAAATGATGCCTCTAAGTTAGTTGATGGCAAAGCTCAATATTCATGTTTACCAAATAATGAAGGTGGAATTGTAGATGATTTAATTATTTATAAAATAGCGGATAATCATTATATGCTAGTTGTAAATGCATCTAATATTGAAAAAGACTGGAATTGGATTTCAAAACATAATGACTTAGGTGTTGAAATGCAAGATTTATCTGAATCTTATTCATTATTAGCCATTCAAGGTCCAAAAGCTGCTGAAGCAATGCAATCGTTGACTTCAATTGATTTAATTAATATGCCTTATTATTCGTTTCAAATTGGAGAATTTGCAGGTGTAAATAATGTAACAGTTTCTGCAACTGGTTATACAGGTTCTGGTGGATTTGAAATTTATTTTAAAAATGAAGATGCTGAAACGATTTGGAATAAAGTTTTTGAAGCGGGTGCTTCATTTGGAATTAAACCAATTGGATTAGCAGCAAGAGATACTTTACGTTTAGAAATGGGATTCTGTTTATATGGTAACGATATTAACGATACGACTTCACCTTTAGAAGCTGGATTAGGTTGGATTACTAAATTTGATAAAGAATTTACAAATTCTGAAAACTTAAAGAAACAAAAAGAAGAAGGTGTTACTCGTAAATTAGTTGCATTTGAATTAACAGAAAGAGGAATTCCTCGTCACGATTATGAAATTGCTGATGCAAACGGAAATGTTGTTGGAATAGTTACTTCTGGAACGATGTCGCCGTCACTTGGAAAAGCTATTGGTTTAGGTTATGTCCCTACTGCTCTATCTGCGGTTGATTCTGAAATATTTATTAGAATTAGAAATAAAGATATTGCTGCTAAAGTGGTAAAATTACCTTTTTATAAGAAGTAAACAAGAGCAAGTTCAACTTCAAAAATAAAATTTGAAATTGATTTTTGAAGTTGATTTTTGTTCTTGAACTTGAAATTATTAAATTTGCATTGATTAAAAAATAAGAAATGGGAAGAGCGTTCGAATTTAGAAAAGCACGTAAAATGAAGCGTTGGTCAGCAATGGCTAAAACGTTTACTCGTATAGGAAAAGATATTGCAATGGCAGTTAGTGAAGGTGGACCAAATCCAGATACTAACTCACGTTTAAGAGCAGTTATGCAGAATGCAAAATCTGCCAACATGCCAAAAGATACAGTTGAACGAGCTATTAAAAAAGCTTCTGATAAAGATACAGCTCATTATAAAGAAGTATTGTTTGAAGGATATGCACCTCACGGAATTGCAATATTAATTGAAACTGCTACAGATAATAACAACAGAACAGTTGCAAACATTAGAAGTTATTTTAATAAATGTAACGGAACAATGGGAACACAAGGTTCAGTTGAATTTATGTTTGATCATACTTGTAATTTTAGAATCCCAGCTGAAGGACAAGATGTAGAAGAACTAGAACTTGAAATGATTGATTTTGGCGTAGAAGAAATTTTTGCAGATGAAGACGGTATTTTAATGTACGCTCCTTTTGAAAGCTCTGGGGCTATTCAAAAAGAATTAGAAACA
>JBEDTP010000232.1:0-10287 GCA_040119075.1 Flavobacterium sp. | reverse complement strand
TGTTGCAAGTCCTTTCTTCCCAATTGTAAATTATATTTATCCAGAAACCGCAGCGGCTACCCAAGCAAGTTTAGCAGTTACTCCAACTATTATGAACTTGTTTGAAAACTTAATTGGCAATTATCCTTTTAGAAATGAAAAATATGGTCATGCCCAATTTGGTTGGGGTGGTGGAATGGAGCACACAACTGTTTCTTTTATGGGTGGATGGTCTAGAGGGTTAATTGCTCATGAATTGGCACATCAATGGTTTGGAAATCAAATTACTTGTGGAACATGGAAAGACATTTGGTTAAATGAAGGAATTACAGAATACATGTCTGGCTTAGTTGTAGAAAACCTAGACGGCGCAGCATCGTTTGTGAGTTGGAAAAATAGCAAGACAAATAACATAACCTCTCAAACAAGTGGAAATTTATATTTAACAGATGCACAATTAACAAATATTGGTAGAATTTTCAGCAGTCGATTAACTTATGATAAGGGCTCAATGGTTACAAATATGATTCGTTATAAAATGGGAGATGCGAATTTCTTTCAGGCATTAAAAAATTATTTGGCTGACCCAGCTTTAGCCTACCAATATGCTGTAACACCTCAGTTTCAAAATCACTTAGAGCTAGCTTCAGGCTTAGATTTTACAGAGTTTTTTAATGATTGGGTATACGATGAAGGCTACCCAACTTATACCATTACCGCACAAAATTGGGGGCCAGGTCAAGCAAGAATTTTAGTAACCCAAGCTCAGTCTCATGCTTCTGTTAGCTATTTTGAAATGCCAATAACGGTTCGATTATCTGGATCTTTAGGGCAAACACAAGATTTCAGATTAGAAAACACAACTAATAACGAAGAGTTTATTGTTAATGTTCCTTTTCAGGTTACAAATGTAGTTTTCGACCCTAATAAAGATATTATTTCAAGAAACAACACAGCAACTTTATCAAGCGAACAATTTGTTTTAGAAAGTTCAGTTGTTTTATATCCTAACCCAAGTGAAAACGATTTACATATAACTCTACCAAATTCTGTCAACTTAGAAAAAGTAGAATTTTACAATACACTTGGTCAATTAGTCCAAACGAACGACACTATTGATTTTTCTGTAAACCAATTAGCAAGCGGAATTCATTTCGTAAAAATTACAACAGACAAAGGTGTAATTCATAAAAATTTTATAAAAAAATAGTTCCAACATAAAATAATAGTAAAAAGTAAGGTGAAAACCTTACTTTTGCTTTTTAAATAAAAGCAGACATACGAAATGATTCAATTAGCACAAATATTATTTATACTTTCAGTATTAGTTATTCTTCATGAATTTGGTCACTACATAACCGCAAAAATGTTTAAAGTTAGAGTTGAAAAATTCTACTTATTTATGGATGCAGGTTTTTCATTAGTGAAGAAAAAAATTGGAGAAACTGAATGGGGAATCGGATGGTTACCCTTAGGTGGTTACGTTAAACTTTCTGGAATGATTGATGAAAGTATGGACACGGAACAAATGAATACTGAACCTCAACCATGGGAATTTCGTTCAAAACCAGCATGGCAACGTTTAATTATTATGCTAGGAGGAATAATTGTAAACATATTGTTAGCTTGGTTTATTTACACTACGATGTTTTCAACCGTTGGACAAAAATATATTTCTTCAGAAGTAGTTCAAAAAAACGGGTTAGCTTTTGGTGAAATTGGAAAGAGTGTTGGTTTTGAAGATGGAGACAAAATTATTTCTGTTGATGGAAAATTTCAACCAAAATTCAACTGGTTAATTATCGATATTCTATTAAGTGAAAATATTGTTTTAGAAAGAAATGGAGAAAAATTAAATGTTTCGTTAACAGATGAACAAAAGGGAAAAATTATTTCAACCGAAGGTAAGAATTTTGTTCAGGCAAGATTAACAAATATTTCTATAGACTCTATAACTAAAAACAGTTTAGCTGAAAAAGCAGGGTTACAAAAAGGAGATAACATTATTGGCATTAATGGAACTAAAATTACTTATTTTGACGAATTAGGAACTGAATTATCAAAACACAAAAAAGATTCTGTTTCACTTGAAGTAACTAGAAATAATAATATAGTTGAAATTAAGACACTTGTTGGCGAAGATGGAAAATTAGGTTTTATTCAAAACAGCATGAATAAAGATGACTACCAAGTTATTAATAAATTAAGCATTGGGGAAGCTATTCCTGCAGCTGTAAAAGAATCATGGCAATTACTAGTTTATAACGTAAAACAATTTAAATTAATTTTAAGCCCTAAAACTGAAGCTTATAAACAAGTCCAAAGTCCGGTTGGGATTGCACGTCGTTTACCTGACACATGGGATTGGGAATTTATTTGGAATTTTACCGCTTTATTTTCAATAGGATTGGCCTTTATGAATCTTTTACCAATACCTGGTTTAGACGGAGGGCACGCATTATTTACTATCGTAGAAATGATTACAGGTAAAACATTAAGTGATAAAGCAATGGGATATGTGCAAACTGGCGGAATGATTATCTTACTGACTTTAATGGCTTTAACCTTTGGAAAAGACATTTATCAACTTGTCGCAGATAAATTTTTCTAATATTTTTTAGAAAATTGTTTGTGTAAATAAATTTTCAGCTTATATTTGCACCGCATTAAAGGTAACACACCTTCCTCCTTAGCTCAGTTGGTTAGAGCATCTGACTGTTAATCAGAGGGTCCTTGGTTCGAGCCCAAGAGGGGGAGCTAAAAAAAGCCGCTTTTTTAAAGTGGCTTTTTATATCTTAAAAATGCGAACATATTGGTTATTCCTTCTTAGCTCAGTTGGTTAGAGCATCTGACTGTTAATCAGAGGGTCCTTGGTTCGAGCCCAAGAGAGGGAGCTAATACACAAAAAGACTTTACAGCAATGTAAGGTCTTTTTTTATTTACAGCATTTTATTACTTTTATAAAAAAGTAGATTATGAAAAAAATAGTTTTATTATTCGTTTCAATACTGTCATTGAATAGCTTTTCTCAAGAAAAAGACAATAAATTACATCAAAAAATTGAAATCATATTAGACAATTGGCACAAAGCGGCTGCTGAAGCGAATTTCGATTACTATTTTAATGTAATGCATGAGGAGTCAATTTTTATAGGCACTGACGCAACTGAAAACTGGAATAAGCAAGAATTTATTGCTTTTGCGAAACCTTATTTCGACAAAGGAAAAGCTTGGAGTTTCACGTCAATTGAAAGAAATATTTATTTTTCTAAAGACAAAAAAACAGCTTGGTTTGATGAACTTTTAAATACACAAATGAAAATTTGTAGAGGAAGTGGAATTTTAGTTTTAGAAAAAGGCATTTGGAAAATAAAACATTATGTGCTTTCTATGACCGTTCCAAATGACAATGTGGATGAAGTTGTAAAAATAAAAGCACCTATAGAAGATGCTTTTATGATTCAATTAAAAGAAAATAATTAGTTATAAATATTTTCTTTTAGATTTTTAAACATTTCATTAGTCATAGATGTAATATCAAAATCATTTGACCAATTCCAATCTGCTCTTGCAGAACTATCATCTATACTTGCTGGCCAACTGTCTGCAATTTTCTGACGGAAATCTGGTTCGTAATTAATTGTAAAGTCTGGAAAGTACTTCTTTACTTCTTCCGCAATTTGAGCTGGAGTAAAACTCATTGCAGACAAATTATAAGACGAACGTATTTTTATTTGCTCTGACGGTGCTTGCATAATACTAATTGTTGCTTTTATTGCATCGTCCATATACATCATAGGTAATCCTGTTTTTTCTGAAAGAAAACTAGTAAACTTACCATCTGTAATTGCTTTGTGGTAAATATCTACTGCATAGTCTGTTGTTCCGCCACCTGGTTCAGTTGCCCAACTAATTAATCCAGGATAACGAATACTCCTTACATCAACTCCATATTGTTTGTTATAATATTCACACCATCTTTCTCCAGCTTGTTTAGAAATACCATAAACAGTTGAAGGCTCCATAACCGTATATTGAGGTGTATTATCTCTTGGGGTTGTAGGTCCAAAAACAGCTATACTAGAAGGCCAAAAAATCTTTTGAATTTTTCCTGCTTTAGCTAAGTTTAAGACATGAAATAAAGAGTTCATATTTAAATCCCACGCAAATGCAGGATTTTTTTCAGCTGTAGCCGAAAGCAATGCCGCCATTAAATAAACATCAGTAATTTTATATTGTTCAATTAAATGTTCGATTTGATTATAATCTAACGCATTAATTACTTCAAAAATGCCATTATTTACAACATCATTTTCTAATTTTCGTATATCTGAAGCTATTACATTTTCAACACCATAAGTAGCCCTTAACTTTGCTGTTAACTCGGTTCCTATTTGACCACAAGCTCCAATAATTAATATTTTTGTTTTCATTGTCGACAATAAATTTAAAACACAAATATAAGAATTTGTATGGGTTATTATTTTAAAAAGTAACGTGTAAATTAATTTTTGAAAAATGTTAAGTTTAATGAAATCATAATAAAAATTAGATAAACAATTGTATTTTTGTTTATATTTATAACTAATGAGAACATATTTCATATTATTCTTTACTTTGACATTGTTTATTAACTGTGCAGATGACAATAATCGTAATGCAAATTCAACAAAAGCAGCTCAAAAAAATGCTGAAGTTTTTGAAGCAATTTCTAAAAAGTGGAGTTTTATTTTTCCAAACACTAAACCTGAAATTCAATCTGTTTTAAATAATTGGAACGATTGGGATCAGTTTAAAAAAGAACTTGAGCAAAAACCTAAAACTACTTTACTTGCATTTCAAATGAAAATTGAAAATGTTGCTCAAAAATCAGACAGTTTAAGTTTAAGTTTGCCCATAAAATTCAACACTCCACAGGTAAGAAGCCGATTAGTTACATTAAACACAAAAATTAATTCGTTAGATACTTACTTACACTTACAAGTGATTCCTCAGAAAAAAATATTTTTGTTAATTGATGAAATTAATCTTGAAATAAAAGGGGTGTACAATCAAATGGATGAAATCATAATTAAACAAGCAATTCCAAAAGAAATTGGGGAAGACGATATGATTAAAGCATTAGACACCTCAAGAATGGCAAACTCTAAAGCATTTGAAGAAAGTATCTCAAAATCAACTGCAAATAAAAATGAAATACCAAAAAAATAGCATGAAAAAAAACTACTTTAAAAAATTCATATTAACACTACTGATTTTGTTTTCACAATTTACATTTTCTCAAACAACAATTTGGGATGGTATAGCTTGGGATAACGGCATTCCAAACAATCTAACTGACGTTGTTTTTACAGGAAATTACTCCTCTACAGGAGATCTAACTGCTAATTCAGTAACAGTTAACAATTCGTCAATTATTACTATCAACTCTACCCACACATTGACTGTAGAAAATGATATTACAATAAATACAGGTTCAAATTTAATTTTTGAAAATAATGCAAGTTTGTTGCAAATAAATGGATCCGCTATAAACACTGGAAATATAACTTACAAAAGAAACTCTACTCCAATGAAATATAGCGAGTATACTTATTGGGGAAGTCCAGTTGTTGGAGAAACTTTAAATTCGCTTTCACCCAATACAAGAGCAGATAGATATCATATATTTAACGCTTCATCTGCAGTAAATAATTGGGCAAATGTATCATCTTCAACTGTTATGACACCTGGAGTCGGATATGCCGTTAGAGCACCCGAAGATTACACTACAACAGGCCAAGTATATAACGGAGAATTTAACGGAATACCGAATAACGGAGACATTCCTGTAAACGTTGAAGCTTTTAATCCAGTTCTTTTAAATTACAACTTTATTTCAAACCCATATCCTTCAGCGATAGATGTTGTTACATTGATTGATAATTCCAATTTAGGAACTTTATATTTTTGGACACATAATACTGCAATTGTATCAAATGTTTTTACTACTGATGATTATGCTGTTAGAACAAGAACCACAGGGACTGCAGCAATTTCAGGAGGAAGTACTCCTAACCAATATGTTTCTTCTGGCCAAGGTTTTTTTGCTTCAGCAGGAACGACAACAACAATTAACTTTACAAATGCAATGCGTGTTAACGGCAATAACAGCCAGTTCTACAGAGATAACCAATCAATTACATTAAACTATTATGTTCATTTAAATTTAACTAATTCATTAGGAGCTTTTAAACAAATAGCTATTGGATATCAAGAGGGCGCTACAAACGATTATGATTTTGGCACTGATGCTTTAGCTTCTACCGCAGGAGTAATACAGTTTTACTCACTAATCCCTCCTTCAACACTTGGTTTCGGAATACAAGGAAGAGCATACCCATGGGCTATAACAGATCAAATACCTTTAGGAATAAACACTACGCAAGCAGGCAGCTATGACATAGCGATTGATCATGCTGATTCTTTTTTTGATGATAAAGATATTTTTTTAGAAGATACGAGCAATGGTACTTTTCACAACTTAAAAACTAGCACTTTTACTTTTACAACAGCAACAGGCACTTTTAACAACAGGTTTAAAATTCATTATCAAGATTTATCATTATCAACAGATGATAATCTAGCTTACGATTCTTCTTTAATTATGTTTAACGAAAATGGAAACACAAAATTTGTTTCAAATAATTTAAACATAAAGTCAATTAAAGGGTTTGATATTAGCGGACGTTTGCTTTTTGAGGAAAATAATATCAATCTTTTGACTTTTGAAAAAAACATTTCTCAAATTAATCAACCAGTATTTATTACAGTAGTTCTTGAAAACGATCAAAAAATAAGAAGAAAACTTATTTTATAAGTTTAAAAAACATAAAATAAAAACCACTATAAACCAATTGGAATTGTAGTGGTTTTTTTAATTTTACAACAAATAAAAACTACACACTTGAACGTTTCTGAAATTTTAAAAAAATACGAGCAAAATTCTAAAATTGAGCAAATTAGTCAGTTATTAATTGAACGGAAAAAAGCATCAGTTTCAGGATTAATAGGCTCTTCACTATCTATCATTATCCAATCTGTTTTTAAGAAATCGGAAATTCCTTTTTTATTAATTTTCAATGACAAAGAAGAAGCCGCTTATTATTTAAATGATTTAGAACAATTTCTTAATGATGAAGACGTTTTGTTTTATCCTGGTTCGTATAGAAGACCTTATCAAATTGAGGAAACAGATAATGCAAATGTTTTATTAAGAGCTGAAGTATTAAATCGGATTAACTCTAGAAAAAAACCTGCAATTATTGTTTCGTATCCAGAAGCTTTGTTTGAAAAAGTTGTTACTCGAAAGGAATTAGACAAAAACACTTTAAAACTAGCTGTAAATGACAATTTATCGATTGATTTTATCAACGAAACGCTGTTTGAATACAATTTTAAACGTGTAGACTTTGTTGTAGAACCTGGAGAGTTTTCTGTTCGTGGTGGAATTATCGATGTTTTTTCTTTTTCAAATGATGAACCTTATAGAATAGAATTTTTTGGAAATGAAGTAGACAGTATTAGAAGTTTTGATGTTGAAACACAACTTTCTAAAGAAAAGCTAAAGAAAATTTCTATTATTCCGAATGTCGAAAACAAAATGCTTCAAGAAAACAGAGAAAGTTTTCTAAATTACATCAACGAAAAAACGGCAGTATTCATTCAAAACACAGAACAAGTTGGTCAAAAACTAAACACGTTATTCGGCAAAGCAAACGAAGCTTTTTCAAAATTAACCGGCGAGATCAAACAAGCGAATCCAGAAGAATTATTTGTAAACGAAAAAACATTTTTAAGAAAAGTAATTGATTTTCCAATTATTGAATTAAATAATAAATCAATTTTTAAAATTGATAAAAGTTTTGAATTTCACATTCAACCGCAACCTTCTTTCAACAAACAATTTGATTTATTATTAGCAAACTTAAGCGAAAACCATGAAAATGGTATTTCAAATTACATTTTGTGTTCAAATGAAAGTCAATCGAAACGTTTTCATGATATTTTCGAAAGTATTGATGAAGAAAACCACGAGAGCATTCGCAAACAATATAAAACATTAGTATTTCCATTGTTTCAAGGGTTTATTGATATTGAAAACCAATTGGCTTGTTATACAGATCATCAGATTTTTGAACGCTATCATAAGTTTTCAATCAAGAATGGTTATTCTAAAAAACAAACCATCACTCTAAAAGAGCTTACTTCTTTAACAGTAGGCGATTATGTTACACATATTGACCACGGAATTGGAAAATTTGGCGGTTTACAAAAAATTCAGGTTGAAGGAAAAACTCAAGAAGCCATTAAATTGGTTTATGCAGATAATGACATTGTTTATGTAAGCATTCATTCATTACATAAGATTTCGAAATATAATGGTAAAGATGGAGCTCCACCTAAAATTTATAAATTAGGAAGTAATGCTTGGAAAGCCTTAAAACAAAAAACAAAAGCACGTGTTAAGCACATTGCCTTCAATTTAATTCAATTGTATGCAAAAAGAAGATTAGACAAAGGTTTTGCCTGCGCACCAGATAGTTATTTACAAAAAGAATTAGAAAGTTCATTTATTTACGAAGATACCCCAGACCAAATTTCATCTACTAATGATGTAAAAATGGACATGGAAAATGATAGACCAATGGATCGATTGGTTTGTGGAGATGTTGGTTTTGGAAAAACGGAAGTAGCTATACGTGCAGCATTTAAAGCTGTTGACAATGGAAAACAAGTTGCAGTTTTAGTACCAACAACCATTTTGGCTTATCAACATTTTAGAACGTTTAGCGAGCGTTTAAAAGACATGCCCGTTACTATAAATTATTTGAATCGATTTAGAACAGCAAAACAGAAATCAGAAACTTTAAAAGATCTTAGCGAAGGAAAAGTAGACATTATCATTGGAACGCATCAATTGGTAAATAAAAACGTTCAGTTTAAAGATTTGGGATTGTTAATTGTTGATGAAGAGCAAAAATTTGGCGTAAACGTAAAAGACAAGTTAAAAACCATTGCAGCAAATGTCGATACATTGACACTTACCGCAACGCCTATACCAAGAACGTTACAATTTTCGTTAATGGCCGCAAGAGATTTATCGGTAATCACAACACCACCTCCAAATAGATATCCTATTGAAACACATGTTGTTCGATTTAACGAAGAAGCCATTAGGGATGCAATATCATATGAAATTGAACGTGGTGGACAAGTCTTTTTCATCAATAACAGAATTGAAAACATCAAAGAAGTAGCTGGAATGATTCAGCGATTAGTTCCTGATGCAAAAGTAGGAATTGGTCACGGTCAAATGGATGGTAAAAAACTGGAAGAATTAATGCTGGCATTTATTGAAGGTGAGTTTGATGTTTTGGTAGCAACTACAATCATTGAAAGTGGCTTAGATGTTCCTAATGCAAATACCATTTTCATAAATAACGCTAACAATTTTGGTTTATCAGATTTACATCAAATGCGAGGTCGTGTAGGAAGAAGTAATAAAAAAGCATTTTGTTATTTCATTACGCCACCAGAATCGGTAATGACTGATGATGCGCGAAAACGAATCAACGCATTAGAGCAATTTAGTGAGCTAGGAAGCGGATTTAATATTGCCATGAAAGATTTAGAAATTCGTGGTGCCGGAGATTTATTAGGTGGCGAACAAAGTGGGTTTATAAATGAAATTGGATTCGATACGTATCAAAAAATCATGAATGAGGCAATTGACGAATTAAAAGAAAACGAATTTAAAGACCTTTACGAAGAAGAAAATAATATAGAGACGAAAAAATATGTAAAAGATATTTTAATTGACACAGACTTTGAATTATTATTCCCTGATGAATACATCAATAGTATTACAGAACGATTAAGTCTATACAATGAATTAGGCTTAATAAAAAAAGAAGAAGACTTATTACTTTTCGAACAAAAATTAATTGATCGTTTTGGCGCACTTCCAAAACCCGCAATTGCATTATTAAATAGTTTACGTATTAAATGGAAAGCAACTTCTATAGGAATTGAAAAACTATTGATGAAGCAAGGTAAACTTGTAGGCTATTTTATAAGCGATCAGCAAAGTAAATATTATCAATCTGATAAATTTATGAAAGTAATGCAGTTCGCTCAACAAAATGGAAATATTTGTAAAATTAAAGAGAAGCAAACTAAAAATGGATTACGTTTATTAATTACGTTTGATAACGTAAAAAGTATAACAAAAGCATTAGAACTATTTAATAAAATATAAAAAAACATC
>JBEDTP010000231.1:0-10407 GCA_040119075.1 Flavobacterium sp. | reverse complement strand
TATTGCTTCTTCTGCTTTAAAATTCATATTATTATAATGAAATTATTCCTTCAATTGTAGATAATTCTTGGTACTTCTGTATAACATGATCAGGGTTTTTCATCATTGCACTAACAGAAATACTTGTGTACTTTCCTGTTTTAGATTTTTGACTCTTTATTACTGCTCCCATATTATTAAAAGCCTCTTCAACTGTTTCTACCTTTTGCTTATCTGAAGGAACAATAAATTTGTATAAATATTCTGTAGGCCAAACCGTTGAATTAGTTAACTCTTCTTTTAAACGTATATAAAACTCTTCTGTTTTCTTATCCATCTTCGTTTCTTTTAAGTAGCAAATATACTTTTTTAAGTTAAGAAATACTATTTTGAAAATGTATAATATAGATAAAACACAACTCCTTTTTAAAAAAAACTTACTTTTGCTTTTTATAATGTTTTAGAATGAAAAATGAAATTATAGTTTTAATTGGTGGACCCAGCTCTGGAAAATCAACTTTAATAAATGAATTGGTAAAAAAAGGACACACTTGTTTTCCAGAAATTTCAAGGGAAATTATAAAAAAAGCCCAAGAAGATGGTATTGACCAATTGTTTCTTGAAAATCCAGTTCTGTTTAGTGAATTACTTTTAGAAGGAAGAAAAAAACAATTTTTAGACGCTCAAAAACACCTATCGAATATTGTTTTCATTGATAGAGGCTTACCAGATGTAGTAGCTTATATGGATTTTATTGGAGACACTTACCCTGATTTTTTTACAGAAACATGTGTTAACCATAAATACACAAATGTTTTTATGCTTCCACCTTGGGAAGAAATTTACACAAGTGATAAAGAACGATATGAAACTTTTGAACAAGCACTAAAGATTCATAATCACTTGGTAAAAACCTATGAGAATTTTGGTTATCAAATTACAGAAGTTCCAAAAGACACTGTAGAAAACAGAGCCAAATTTATTCTAGAACGAATTTAATTCTTTGTGCATTAATGTCAAATGAAGCTTTATTAATTCTCCAAAAACACTGGAAACACGAAAAGTTTAGACAACCTCAAGAACAAATTATTCAAAATGTTTTAGAAGGCAAAGATAGTCTTGCACTTTTACCAACAGGCGGTGGAAAATCAATTTGTTATCAGGTTCCCGGAATGATGCTTAACGGCATTTGCTTGGTAATTTCACCTTTAATTGCTTTAATTAAAGATCAAGTAGAGAATCTAGAAAAAAAGAACATAAAAGCAATTGCATTATTAGGCGGAATTTCTCCAAATGAAACGAGCAACTTACTTGATAATTGCGAATTTGGAAATTATAAATTTCTTTATATTTCTCCAGAAAGATTACAACAAGATTGGGTCTTAGAGCGCATAAAAAAATTACCCGTAAATTTAATTGCAATTGATGAAGCACATTGTGTAAGTCAATGGGGGCATGATTTTAGACCTGCCTATCTTAAAATAAACGTTCTTAAAGAGCATTTCAACCGAACACCTTTTATAGCACTAACCGCTTCAGCTACTTTAAGAGTTCAAAAAGACATTATCGAGAATTTAAAATTAGATAATGTAACAACCTTTACAAGTACTTTTAAAAGAGACAATCTCTCATATTATGTTGTTTTATCCGAAGACAAACTTCATAAAATTGAGCAAATATTAAATAAAAACAAACAGTCTTCTATTATTTATGTTCGAAACAGAAGATCATGTATTGAAACCTCGGAAAACTTAAACAAGCTTGGCTATTCTAGTACTTTTTATCATGGAGGTTTGTCTGTAAAAGATAAAAACACTAACATGAAAAAGTGGATGAATAACGAATGTCAAGTAATGGTTGCTACCAATGCCTTTGGAATGGGAATTGACAAACCCGATGTTAAAACCGTTATCCACATACAATTGCCTGAAAACATTGAGAACTATTATCAAGAAGCTGGAAGAGCCGGAAGAAATGAGGAAAAAGCATTTGCAATTTTGATATTGAGTCCGGGAGATATTGAAACGGCTAAAAATCAATTTATAGAAGTTTTACCAAACAAAAAATTTTTAAAAGAGGTTTATCATAAATTAAACAGCTTTTTTCAAATTGCATATGGAGAAGGCTATAATTCTAAATTTTCGTTTAATTTAAATCAATTTTGCAGCCAATACAAACTACCTGTAATAAAAACGTATAATGCGTTACAATTTCTAGATCGCCAAAGCATTATTACACTTAACACTGAATTTTCTGAAAAAACAAGCATTCAATTTGTATTAGAAAGCAAAGAAGTTATTCGATACATGAGCCTTCATAAAAGTGAGGAAGAAATAATTACCAATATATTGAGAACATACACTGGTATTTTTGATATTGAAACTAATATCAATACTGTTTTAATTGCAAAAAAATCACATGTTTCAGAGAATGAAGTTATAAAAACACTTGAAAACTTACAACAGAATGATTGTATTATAATTTCAAAATTAAACAATGATAGCAGTATAACTTTTAATGAAATAAGAGAAGACGATTTAACAATTAATAGAGTTTCAAAATATTTAGAAAACCAAAATAATCTTAAAACAAATCAGTTTAAAGAAGTTATTAACTACATTAATAAAGAACAATGTAAAACCAATTTCATTTTAAATTATTTTGACGAAAAGACAACTGAAAATTGCGGTATCTGTTCGTATTGTGTTTCCTTAAAAAAATCTGACACTAATTCAATTCAGGAACAAATAATAGAACTATTGCAAAAAGCACCATTTTCTTCACGTGAGATTGAAAACCAATTGACCTTTTCTACAAAAGAAATTTTAAATGCTATTCAAAATTTATTAGAATTAGAAAAAATTAAAATCAACAAAATAAATCAATACACGCTTATATAATGGAAAAATTAAAAATTGTATTTATGGGAACTCCAGAGTTCGCAGTAGGCATTTTAGATACTATTTGCCAAAATAAATATGAAGTAGTTGGCGTAATAACTGCTGCCGACAAACCCGCAGGAAGAGGGCAAAAAGTAAGTACAAGCGCTGTAAAAGAATATGCTGTTGCAAATAACTTAAGGCTCTTGCAACCTACAAACCTTAAAGATGAAGCTTTTATTGAAGAACTTCAATCACTTAATGCAAATTTATTTGTTGTTGTTGCTTTTAGAATGTTACCAGAAGTAGTCTGGAAAATGCCAAAGCTAGGAACCTTTAATTTACATGCATCATTATTACCACAATACAGAGGAGCTGCACCAATTAACTGGGCAATTATAAACGGAGAAGAAAAAACAGGCGTTACAACATTTTTTATTGATGATAAAATCGATACTGGAGCAATGATTCTTCAAACAGAAACTTCGATCTCTAAAAATGAAACTGCCGGAGAGCTACACGATAGGTTAATGAAAATTGGAAGCAATACTGTTTTAGAAAGCTTAGAACTTATAGAAAAAGACAATACTAAACCTCAACAACAAGACAATAACTTAATTACAAAAACAGCCTATAAACTAAACAAAGATAATTGCAAAATTGACTGGAATAAGTCAGGTTTAGAAATTCACAACCACATTAGAGGCTTATCTCCATATCCTGCTTCATGGTGCACTTTGAAAGATGAAGAAAACGAATGGAATATAAAAATATATGAAGCCATCTTTTTAGAAGAAAAACATGACTTAGAAATAGGAAGGATTTTAACTACTAAAAAAGAACTAAAAATAGCTGTTCAAAATGGAATGTTATTAGTTAAAGTATTACAATTTCCTGGAAAGAAAAAAATGACGACTCAAGAATTACTAAACGGAGTTCAATTATCTCAAAAAGCAAGAGTAATCTAACCCCTTGAAAACACTAGGACTGACAGAAAATATTAAAAAACAACAAATGTTATTAACATTTACCTTGTTTTATTAACATTTAAACCTAAAAACACATGAAACACTTGCGTAATTCAGTTATACTACTAAATTTGTAAAGAATTAAATAAGTTTAACCAAATATAAATAACTTTATTATGAACAAATCAGAATTAATCGATGCAATGGCAGCTTCTGCTGGAATTACAAAAGCAGCTGCAAAATTAGCTTTAGAATCTTTTTTAGAGAACGTAGGCGGAACACTTAAAAAAGGTGGAAGAGTATCATTAGTAGGTTTTGGATCTTGGTCAGTTTCTAACAGAGCTGCTAGAGATGGTAGAAACCCTCAAACTGGTAAAACTATTAAAATAGCTGCTAAAAATGTAGTAAAATTTAAAGCTGGTGCTGATTTAGACGGAGCTGTAAATAAAAAATAATTAACTATTATTTTATAAATAAAAAGTCCTGCTTAATGCAGGACTTTTTTATTTGTAACATTTTTTCTTGATTTTGTAAACATTTTTTGATAATTTTAATAAAAAATACTGCGGCCATGATTTCAGTTTTACCCAAAAAAGGACATTTACTTATAGCTGAACCCACAAACATTGGTGATAATTCATTTAATCGTTCAGTAATTTTATTAGCCGAACACAATAATGATGGTTCAGTAGGATTTATCCTTAACAAACCGCTAAAATATAAAGTTAGCGACTTAATTCCCGACATTAAAATTCCTTTTAAAATATATAACGGTGGTCCTGTGGAACAAGACAATGTATATTTTATTCATAACGTACCCAAGCTAATCCATGGAAGCATTGAAATAGCCGACGGAATCTTTTGGGGCGGAGACTTTGAAACCGCAAAAAACTTAATAAATGAAGAAAAAATTTCTAAAAAAAACATAAGATTCTTCTTAGGATATAGCGGTTGGGATAAAAAACAATTAGATAGAGAACTTAAAGAAAACTCTTGGATAATTACACAGAATGAACTTAAAAGTAAAATACTTTCAAAGTCCACTCAAGATTTTTGGAAAGAAAAAATAAAAGAGCAAGGTGGGGATTATATTCTTTATTCTAATGCTCCTGAAGACCCAAATCTTAATTAAGTCTAATTTTTGCATTCAATCTTGCTAATATTTTAGCTGCTATTGATGATATATACTCTTTTTTACGATACTTAGAAATAGGTTGAATACCAATAATTACATTTGTAATAAATAATTCATCAGCTTTTTGTAGATCAAAAGGAGAAATTGATTTTTCTACAAGCTTAACTTCTTCCATTTTTGAAGCAATTTCAATAATTTGCTTTCTCATTATTCCGTTCAAACAACCATCAGATACTGGAGGCGTTATTAATTCGTTATTTAAAAACATAAAAATGTTTCCCTGCAAAGCTTCAACAACATTTTTATCATCATTTAAAAGCAAACAATTATCATATCCATTCTCATTAGCAAAAACACTTCCTGCTATTTGAATCATTTTATTATTAGTTTTCAACGTAGAAAGCAATTGCTTTGTTACATAAGAATCCTTAAACAATTCTACTTCATATGTAGAGTTATTTATAGAATACATCGTATTCTCTAATTTAGAAATAGTTACAATAAATTCAGTTTCGTTAGTTTTTGGCAAATAAAAACCTTCACCTTTTCTAAATACTGAAAACCTTACCCTACAATCATTTTTAATCTCTTTTGAGGAACTCAATAGATTTAAGACTTGGCTCTCAAAATATTCCATCGTAAAATTCATTGGAATTTCCATTCTACAAATACGCATAGAAGCCATTAACCTAAAATAGTGATCTTCTAAAAATAATATTTTATTATTGGCTATCCTCATTGTTTCAAAAACACTGTCGCCAAACAAAAATCCTCTATTATTCTCAATTACTAAATTACTTGAATCTTGAATTGTCCCGTTAAAATTTACCATAAAAAAATCCCGCTTTTAATGCGGGACAAATATAAGTTATTAATTCGTTTTATTAAACCGAACCTATTACATGTTTTAAATCTGAGATTTGATTTTCCCATAACAATTTAGACTCTTCTACTTCGTCTTCTTCAGCAAAGTCTACAACTACTATTGAGACATCTTTAGTAATCTCATCTTCTTCAATTCTAATTTCAAAAAAATACTCACTATCATTACCTTCTTCATCAAGCCATCTAAATTTAATTCTTTCGCCAGAACGCTTAGAAATTAATTTAGCTCTCTCTTCAGAATCATCCCAAATAAATGTAAAAATTTCTCCACGAGAATTTACATTATCAGCAAACCATTCCGATAGGCCAGAAGGCGTTGATATGTAATTATAAAGCATTGAGGTTGAAGCATGTATTGGGAATTCTAATTCGTATTTAATTTTATCACTCATTTTATAGTCATTTATTTTCGAAATATAGAAATTTAATTGAAAATACAAAAACAAAAAAGACTATATTTTTTTAAAAACTTTATTTGTTTAAAATAGAAATAGTTTTATATTTGCACCCGCATTGGGTGAGATACTTGATGTTATTAATGGCGAGGTAGCTCAGTTGGTTAGAGCGCAGGATTCATACCCCTGAGGTCGGCAGTTCGAACCTGCCTCTCGCTACAAAAATCAAATCCCTAAACAACAACTGTTTAGGGATTTTTTTATGCTTAAAACTCTATAAATACCGAATACCTCTTTAGTACGGAGTGAGGAGGTGGAGTGAGGAATTTCTATATTATGTTCCAAAAATTTTAATCTCTAATGCTCCTTTTTCAACTGCATTTAGAATAGTTGGGTCAAGATAATATTTATCTAGCACTTCATTTGAAGCATGTGAAGATAAAATTCTAGTATCTTTCATCATAACTGCATTAACCCAACTCAGATAAGTTTTTCTTAAAATCTTTAAACTAACTTCTTTTTCAATTCCAGATTGCTCTTTATAATGTGTAAAAGATTTAGAAATTCTATCCATTAGGGTTTTATCAGTTATTGTTCGATTAGCTAATAAGATAAACTCGTTTGTATTTTTCTTCTCTTCATAACCAAGTTCAATTAACAAATTGAATAAATCTGAATTTATTGGGATATACTTAAATTCATCTTCATTATTACTATTCTTTGAATTATTAGATCTATTTACTTTTAAGTTTTGAATTTTAAAAAACTTAATATTATTTATTGTAATTAATATATCCGACCATTTCAACGAGACTACTTCTTCTCTTCTACATCCAGTCAATAAAAACAATTTAAAAGCATCTTTTATATATGGGTAATACATGTTTTTTCTAACTCCTTTATTCCCATAACATTTTATAGGATCAGTAACACCTACTGCATTCAAAATGGCTTCGAACTCTTCTTTAGTTAATGTTTCAATCTTACTTTTTTGAACCTTTTTTGATATATAAACTTTAAATGGGTTTTTCATTTGCACCTCTTCAATTTCAATTAAAAAATCAAAAAAAGCTTTAACACTATTTAAACATTTATTAAAAGTTCTATTAGAAAAATTACCTTCTGCCCACCCGTAAAAGTTTGCAACATCAATTTGACAAACATCAACAATTCTCATCGTTTCTATTTTACGCACCTTTTTCAAAACATTTGCAAAATATTTACAATATCTAATACATTCATCTCTGTGCCCGCTTGTAACTTCTTTTCTTAAATGCCTATACCTATGATCACCATTCAAAAATTGATAATATTTCAAAATAGAATCTGCTACTGAATAATCATTTCCCTCTTCAGTAGGTTTTACGGTTTGAAATTCATTTTTAATCATTTCATTTTTAAATTCAATAGCTTCAGCCATAGCTTCATTATACTTTATTGAGCTTAAAATTTTAGATTTTATTTTATTTTTAGTTCCGCTAACATGAAGCCTGTAACGAAAACTGTGAGCTTCATGGTGGTTACATTTCGGATTATCACACTTACATTTTTTGCAATAAACTTTAATGCCAGCAAATGAATTTTTGGGCAATTTTAATTTCATGATAACAAATCTTTTAATAATTTTTCTTCTTTTGAATTCTTTGGTTTAATTCGAGTGGTTGGTCTATTCGACATTGGAGTATCTAAAACTTTAGACAATAGAATATCATATACAATTTCGTCTCTGACATACATCTTAAGACTATCTCTCCAAGTATTTGGGTTTGATTTAATTAAATTTTTAGCTAATGGAACCAACAATGCAGATTCAAAATCTACTTGGTAAACCATTTTACTTCGTTTACCATGATTGTAAATTGGAACATCATTTTCAATTAGCCAGTTTAGGGCTGTTTCATTTTTCTTAAACTCTAAATATTGTTTAACCGCATTTAAAGTATAAATTAGTTTATTATCAATCACTTGTTAGTTAACCCAAAGACTCCTCATTTTTTCGGGCAGAGCATAACGTTATTTTACATCTAACCCTTAAGAATTAAGGACTTAGATTCATTTCAAAAATACTTTAATAAATTATTAAAACAAAATAAAAACCCTTCATAATGAAGGGTTTAACTGATTTTTAACTTAAGTCCAAACTCCTAATCATAAGTTCTTTCTTGTAATTCAGTTTCATAATCAATTTTACTTTTCAATGGAAATATTGACTTAAGTTTTAAGTACTTTATCTCAATGTTTTGATTAAGATCATTATACAAATTAGCGTTATGATTTTCAAACAATTCTTTCTTAAGCCACTTCTGAAGCTCTTTAAATGCCTTTGGGTTTGAATTCGGGTCTTGAATTTTCCTTATTTCTTTACTATAAAATTTCCTTAATAAAATATTAACTTCTTCCACGAATTTTTTAACATTAAAATCGGAATTCAAAATCGCTTTATCAAATCCATCAAGATTAAGTAGATTCCTATAATTCTTTAAAAACTCACCAA
Organism: Flavobacterium sp.; assembly: GCA_040119075.1. Taxonomy (GTDB): domain Bacteria; phylum Bacteroidota; class Bacteroidia; order Flavobacteriales; family Flavobacteriaceae; genus Flavobacterium. The sequence goes on along the minus strand of JBEDTP010000231.1, from coordinate 1,672 downwards.
AATCTTTATCGCTAAGTTTAAAATCCTCAACACCCTCATTCTTAATAATATTCTCATCTGGCTCGGGTTTTAAATTTCCAAACTCAGAAATTATAAAACGATAATCAAATCCACATCCATAACCCAAACCGTATTTTTTAACTTTCAAAAACCCTTTATCCTCTAACTTTTTAACCGTAGATGCCATTTTCCCTTTTGACCATTTAAACTTTTCTTGGTAATACTTAAGTGATAATTTCTGGTCTGTACAAGTAATTAATCCAATTAATAAAAGCTTTTCAGCATCTTTTAAATTTGTATTATATATAGTCTTGAAGGATGATTGAAAAAAATAACCTTCTTTTCTTAAGTTTCTTTTTGTTACAATAAAATTTGTTCCTTTTTTTTGATCTTTCATGTTGTTTCTAACAAAAATATTTTAATATATTCAGAAAACAAAAATAAAAGTATTCAAAATCAAGGTCTTAATTTTAGACCTTATATTATAAAAATATATATAATTATTAAATTAGTTTAATTATTAATAATTAATTTAATTAACTATTTATAGTAAAAGATTTAAAGAAAGAAGGTTACCCCCCTACTTCATCAATTGAAGATTAATTTTATTAAAAATAGTATGTCACCGTATCTTTTTATTAATAGTTACATTTTAATTAATTAAGTTGAATAACAACCACCAACTTGTTAAAAAAATAGTACAAAAAATTTTAGCAAAAAATTACAATAAAACCGCAATAAACATACAATTTGATACATAATTCTCAACTGTTTTAGTACGGAAGTCTCACGTTAATTAAATTTTAAAAAAAAATAAAATCAATAAAATCAATACCTACCAAAGTCAATTCCCTACTTGGTAAAGCAATTCATTAAAAAAAATGGAAAAAAATGACATTTTAAATAAGATACAACTAGCAAATATGGAGCTTCAGTTAGAAAAAAATTATGATAAAAGGGCTAAAATCCAACAAAGACTGGAAGTCTTAAAAATAAAATTAGAAATCCAAAAATTAAAGGATAGGCTATCTCAAAAATTAAAAAAATGACAAAATATACCGTAACAATGCTATACAAAAGCAGAAAGTGTGAAATATATATTGGAAGCTATAGTAGTGCTTCTGCGTTTCAAATGGCTAAACTACTTTTTCCAAGTGCTCTTGTAATTAAAGCAGATAAAACTTAAATTCAATTTCAATCTCTTATTACGGGAAACCGTTAGGATAAATCATCCCAGATTTTTACATTTATAGCAAAAATCTTTCAAAATGAAAAACGTAAAAGAATCAGCAAATTTTATTTGGTCCATTGCTGACTTGTTAAGAGGTGATTATAAGCAGAGTGACTATGGAAAAGTAATACTTCCTTTAACCGTTCTAAGAAGATTAGATTGCGTTTTAGATAACAGTAAAGATGCTGTATTAAAAAAATACGACCAATTAAAACTTACAGGAATTGAAGACCTAGATGTTTTATTAAATAAAACTTCTGGTTATAAATTCCATAATCGTAGTAATTTTAATTTTGATAAATTAGTTGCAGACCCAAACAATATTGCCCTAAATCTTAGAAACTACATCAATGGTTTTTCTGAGGATGCAAGGGAAATTATAGAGCAATTTGAGTTTGAAAACCAAATTAATAAAATGGATGATGCCAATTTATTATTTAT
>JBEDTP010000230.1:0-8534 GCA_040119075.1 Flavobacterium sp. | reverse complement strand
CAATAAAACACCTCCGTTATTTCTAGTCTCTTTTTGATCAGATGAAGATTTTGCTGCATCAGCAAAAGTAATTTCACCACTTAAAATTTTAGCTCTAATTTCTTCTATTTTAGCTTTTGCATCAGCCATAGCCTTTGCAGTAACTTTTGGATTAATCAAAATATGTCTTAATTCAACTTCTTGTCCTTTTATTTTTTCAACTAAAATAATATGATAACCAAATTCTGTTTCAAATGGCTCAGAAATTTCGCCTTCTGCTAAACTAAATGCGACATCTTTAAATTCCTTTACAAAAGGAGTTTTTCTATTCATTTTATAAAACCCTCCATTTGAACTTGAACCTGGATCTTCAGAAAACAAAACTGCTTTACTAAAGAAACTAGAACCTTCTATAACTTCTTTTTTGATGTTTTTTAATTTATCAATTGCAGCCTGCTTTTCTTCTTGAGAAACCACTGGCTTCACAATAATTTGAGCAACTTCTACTTCAGCTCCAAAAACCGGAATTTCATCTTTTGGAATTTCTTTAAAGAAATTTCTAACTTCTTCTGGAGTAATTGTAACCTCATCTACAATTTTATTTTGCATTTGAGTTGTTAATTTATTTTGTTTTATAATATCGAAAAAGTAATTTTTAAACTCATCTTCATTTTTCTTTCTGTAAAACTTAACTACTTTATCCAATGATCCAACTTGCTCAACCATTGCATCAATTTGCTGATTCATATAGTTATATACTTCCTCATCTGTAACCACAATACTATCTTGTATAGCGTGATGCGCATATAATTTATCTTCTAATTGTTTACCGAATAGTTCACAACGAGAAATATTTTTAATATCAACACCTTGTGCTTTAAGTTGAATAAATTCCAAATCAATATCAGAATCTAAAACTACATAATCTCCAATAACAGCAACTACTCCGTCTACTTTCTGCTTCTTTCCTTGACCTAATATTACTGACGAACTTAATAATAAAGTAAGAGCTAAAATGCTTTTATTTATAAATTTCATATTTGTTATTTTTAATCGCATCATTTGTTATTTCCTTTTCTATTGTTTTAACTAATTCTAATTTTCTATTATTTATAATAACTTGTTTTATTGTTGGCTTTAAAAATTGTAATGGCGTAGCTTCATTTTTAGATAACACATTATTTACTTTTACCAACCAAACCGTTGTAGAATCTGGATATTGAAAATTCAAACCAGAAACCATATATTTATCTTTATTGTTTACATTAATAAAGGGCAACTTTTCGTAAACTTGATTAATATCTACCCACATAGAATCATTAAAAGCATAACTTTTAAACTGTATTGCTTGTTCTTGAAGATCCTTTTTGTCATTTTTTGTAAAGGAACTAAACTTTGCTTTAATTTTATCTAACTTTTGATTTTCTTTAACTAAATTTATATAGCGAAGCTTAATTAATTCTGAAGAGTTTTTAAAATATTGCTTATTCAAGTTATAATAAGAATTTATCTGATCTTCGGTGACAACTGTATCTATTTGCTGTTTAACCAATTCCTCTAAGTATGCCTTTGTATATAAATCAACTTTGTATTGATTTATTAAATCATTAAAACCTTCTATCTGACTATCAGAAAGATTGTATTCAGCTGCATTATATAGAATTTTTTGAGTAGCCCATCTTCCAATATAAGATTTTACAATTGCAATACTATCATTCTCTGATGTCCCTTTAGGAACTAAATCTTTAATGTCACTTTTATACAGATAAACATCACCAACTCTAGCAATAGCTTCTGGTTCTTGAGGCTTTTTAAAATAACTACAAGATGAGACTATCAGAATTAATACTATATATAGTGTTGTCTTGAACATTATTTAGAAACTTGACTTTTAATCTTTTCGAAAACTTCTTGATTTACATTGACCTTAAATTCTTTTTTTAATTCATCAACCCAACTGTTCTCTAAAAACTGTTGATAATCACTAATAACCTTACCCCTACATTCATCAATAGTTTTTTCTTGAGCTGGTTTCACTTCTTTTACTTTTAACACAAAATAGTAATTCCCTTTTTTAACTATTGATGTTACTCCTTGCTTTGGGCTTTTATATTCTGATAAAATATCATATCCTTCCTCATACAATCCTGACTTAACCATTACATTGATTACTCCATTCTTGTTTAATTTTGATTTTATATAATCTGTTGATTTGTTTTTATCTAAATATGATTTAGTTTTCAACATAACTTTCTCATTTGTAGAAGAATAAATATCTACATCATATCTATTAGTCCACATATAATTTTTTGAGTTTTTCTTAAAAAAAGCATTTAAACCTACGGTATCTGTTTTTGCTCTTTCCCAAATCTCTTTTTCCATTAAGTCAAACAACAATAATCCATCTCTATATTCTTCAACTATGTTTTTAAACTCTACAAATTCATTCTCTAAATTTTCATCATAATATTTAATCAATTGATCATCTACCCATTTCTCAAATAAATAATCAACTAATGCATTTATTGGTTTTATTTTAATGTTAGATTTTTGTTGGCTAAAAATATAATTTATAAAAGAAGGAGAATACAACTTCTTATCTTTATTAATAATTATTATTTCACCACTTAATTCTTTTTTATTCTCAGGCATTTCCCATGTTTGAGAATAAAATTCATCATTTACCGATTTTTTAATTTTCAACAATAACTCTTTGTTTTTAGTAAACGAATACTTCTTTCTTAACTTAGCTGCTAACGAATTAGTAATCAATAAAGACCTTTCATCTTTTTTTACTTTACTTTCAAGCTCAGTTCTCATTTCTTGAATAGACTGAACTGGATATTTATCAATTAACTTAACAATATGCCACCCAAATTGAGATTGAAAAGGCTTAGATATTTCATTTTTATCATTTAAGCTAAAGGCCACTTCTTCAAATTTTTCTGAAGCCAACTGTCCAGAACCAAAACGTTGCAAAACACCGCCTTTTCCTGAAGTCGATTTATCTTCTGAAAATTGATTGGCTAAACTTTCAAAACTTTCTCCTTGTTGAATTTTTTGGTAAATATCATCAATTGTTTGCTTTGCTTTTTCATGAAGGCTAGCATCTGGAGCTGAAGGTTTTACAATCATAATATGTGCTACAGCAACCTCACCTCTATTTTTTCTAGCACCAGTAACTTTTACTATATGATATCCAAACTTAGTTCTAAATGGAGCTGACACATTTCCAACTGAAGTATTGAAAGCAGCATTTTCAAAAGGATAAACCATTCTAAAAGCAGAAAAATAGCCCAAGTTTCCTCTATTCTCCTTTACAGATGGATCTTCTGAATATTGTTGAGCAATATCTTCAAAATTCTTTCCCTCTTTTAATAATTGTTGCACTTTAGCAATCTTATTATAAGCTTTCAAAGTATCTTCTGGTGAAGCATTTTCGTCTACCAAAATTAAAATATGAGAAGCTTTTACCTCTTTATTAATCCTTTCATACGCTTCTTCAACTAGCTCGTTAGTAACTTTTGAATCATTCATGTAATTTTTAGCCAATTGACCTCTGTAAGACATTAATTCATTTTGATACTTTACGTTATAATGCAAACCTAACTTATAGGCTTTTTGTACTTTTAACTTATAACCAACAAATAGCTCAAGATATTTATCTAAATCTTTTTGAGAATCATCTTTTACTAAATCTAAATTTTTATTATATACTCTAATAAATTCATCAGAATAATATGAAGCGTTATCTATGGTAAACAAAGCATTTTTCTCTTGAGAAAAACCATTTTGAATAAAAGTAATAAGTACTAAAAATTGAAATAAATACCTCATGTAATATCTTTTTTAATTTGCAATCAACAAAAATAGCAATTCCTATGTATATAGCAAGTTTCTAAATAGGATTAACAAAATTTTATTTTTCACTTAAAAACACATTAATTACATTCCGTTTTAGATATTTAAATTAATACATTAATTTTGCACACTCTAAAAAAAACAAAATGGGATTTAAAGAAGAAATTGCTAAAAGACGAACTTTTGGAATCATATCACATCCAGATGCAGGAAAAACAACTTTAACTGAAAAGTTATTGTTATTTGGAGGAGCAATTCAAGAAGCAGGAGCCGTAAAAAGCAACAAGATTAAAAAAGGGGCTACTTCAGATTTCATGGAAATTGAAAGACAAAGAGGTATTTCTGTTGCAACCTCTGTATTAGCTTTCATTTATAAAGATAAAAAAATCAACATTCTTGATACACCTGGACATAAAGATTTTGCAGAAGATACTTTCAGAACATTAACTGCCGTTGACAGTGTTATTGTGGTAATTGACGTAGCAAAAGGAGTTGAGGAACAAACTGAAAAACTTGTTGAAGTTTGTAGAATGAGAAAAATCCCAATCATTGTTTTCATTAACAAATTAGACCGTGAAGGTAAAGATGCGTTTGACTTACTAGATGAAGTAGAACAAAAACTTGGTCTTACGGTTACTCCATTAAGTTTCCCAATAGGAATGGGATACGATTTTAAAGGAATTTATAATATTTGGGAAAAAAATATTAACTTATTTTCAGGAGACAGCAGAAAAGATATTGAAGAAACAATTGCTTTTTCTGACATTAACAATCCTGAACTTGATCAAATTGTAGGTGAAAAACCAGCGAAAAGATTAAGAGAAGAATTAGAATTAATAGATGAAGTTTATCCTCCTTTTGACAGAGAGGAATATTTAGCAGGACAACTTCAACCGGTGTTTTTTGGTTCTGCTTTAAATAATTTTGGTGTTAGAGAATTGTTAGATTGTTTTATAGAAATAGCTCCAACACCAAGACCAAAAGAATCTGACGTAAGGCTTGTAAAACCTGATGAAGAAAAATTTAGTGGATTTGTTTTTAAAATTCATGCCAATATGGACCCTAAACATAGAGATAGACTAGCGTTTATTAAAATTGTTTCGGGAACATTTGAAAGAAACAAACCTTACTTACATGTTAGAAACGGTAAGAATATGAAATTCTCAAGTCCGAATGCTTTTTTTGCAGAGAAAAAAGAGATTGTAGACATATCATATCCAGGAGACATTGTTGGACTTCACGATACTGGAAACTTCAAAATTGGAGACACATTAACTGAAGGAGAAAAAATGAATTACAAAGGAATTCCAAGCTTTTCACCAGAGCATTTTAGATACATAAACAATTCTGACCCTCTAAAATCAAAGCAACTTGAAAAAGGTATTGATCAATTAATGGATGAAGGAGTTGCACAGTTATTTACATTAGAAATGAATGGACGAAAAATCATTGGAACTGTAGGAGCACTACAATATGAAGTAATTCAGTATCGATTAGAGCATGAATATGGAGCAAAATGTAGTTACGAAAACTTCCCTGCTTATAAAGCATGCTGGGTAATGCCAGATGATGCTAAGAATGAAGAGTTTAGAGAGTTTAGAAGAGTTAAACAAAAGTTTCTTGGAACTGATAAATATGGTCAATTAGTCTTTTTGGCAGACAGCGAATTTTCTATACAAATGACTAAACAAAAATACCCAAGTGTAAAGCTATTTTTCACTTCAGACTTTCATAAGTCATAATTTTTTAATATAATTGCATAAGAATTGCCCTATTTAACCTAAAATAAACAGAATGAAATTTACAAATTTTAAATTTTTAGCTACTATCATGATGGCTTTTATTAGCTTCATAAGTGTAGCTCAGCCGATTGACCCGCCAGCTGATGATGACCCACCACCAGCACCAATTAATACAAAATTAATTTGGTTAACAATAATAGGAATAGCATTCATGTTTTACTATTTCAAGAATAGAAAGAACTTTGCGACAAAATAAAGAAAAGCACACTGTAAAGTGTGCTTTTCTTATTTAATACTTATCCATTTCTTCTTCTTTCTCTAGCAAGCAATGTGTTTTTTAATAACATTGCAATCGTCATTGGACCAACACCTCCTGGAACTGGTGTAATATAAGAAGCTTTCTTAGAAACATTCTCAAAATCAACGTCACCTGTAATTTTATACCCCTTTTCGGTTGTTTCATCTTGAACTCTAGTAATTCCAACATCAATTATAACCGCATCATCTTTTATCATTTCTGCCTTTAAATAATTAGGCACTCCTAATGCAGTAATAATTATATCTGCCTGACTTGTTATTTGGTTTATATTTTTAGTATGACTATGTGTTAATGTAACTGTAGAATTTCCCGGAAACCCTTTTCTTCCCATTAAAATACTCATAGGCCTTCCAACTATATGACTTCTACCAATTACTACCGTTTGTTTTCCTTTAGTCTCTACATTATATCGTTCTAAAAGTTCTAAAATTCCAAATGGAGTAGCAGGAATAAATGTACTCATATCTAAAGCCATTTTACCAAAATTTTCAGGATGAAACCCATCTACATCTTTACTAGGATCAACAGCCATTAAGACTTTTTGAGTATCGATTTGATCGGGTAATGGTAGTTGAACAATGAAACCATCAATATCATCATTCTCATTTAATTCTTTAATTTTCTTAAGTAACTCTGTTTCAGAAGTAGTGCTTGGCATCTTGATTAAAGTAGATTCAAAACCAACTCTTTCGCAAGCTTTTACTTTACTACCTACATAAGTTAAACTTGCGCCGTCATTACCTACTATTAAAGCAGCTAAATGGGGAACCTTTTCTCCTTTAGCCTTCATAATGTTCACTTCTTCAGTAATTTCGTTTTTAATATCTTCCGAAACTTTTTTCCCGTCTAATAAAATCATTGTGTTGTAATTGTGTGTTGTTTATTAAAAAAATAAGACGCAAAAAATTGCGCCTTAAAATTATCTCATTCCTTTCATACCTTGCATCATGCGCATCATGTTTTTCCCTCCACCGCCTTGCATCATCTTCATCATTTTACCCATTTGATCAAACTGTTTCATTAACTGATTAATTTGCTCAACATTAGTCCCAGAACCTTTTGCAATTCTAGCTTTACGTTTTACATCTATTATAGACGGCCTACTTCTCTCATCAGGTGTCATTGAATGAATTATTGCTTCAATATGTTTAAAAGCATCATCTTCAATCTCTACGTCTTTCAATGCTTTCCCAGCACCAGGTATCATGCCGACAAGATCTTTCATGTTACCCATTTTTTTAATTTGTTGAATTTGAGTCAAGAAATCATCAAAGCCAAACTCATTTTTAGCAATTTTCTTTTGTAATTTTCTTGCTTCTTCTTCATCATACTGCTCTTGAGCTCTTTCTACCAAAGACACAACATCTCCCATTCCAAGGATACGTTCTGCCATACGATTTGGATAGAAAACATCAATTGCATCCATTTTTTCACCTGTACCAATAAACTTAATAGGTTTATCAACCACCGATTTAATTGAAATTGCAGCTCCACCACGAGTATCACCATCTAACTTCGTTAAGATAACCCCGTCAAAATTTAATTTATCATTAAATGCTTTTGCAGTATTAACTGCATCTTGACCTGTCATTGCATCTACAACAAATAATGTTTCTTGCGGTTGAATTGCTTTATGAACTTCAGCAATTTCATTCATCATTTGCTCATCTATTGCTAAACGACCTGCTGTATCGACAATTACTACATTAAATCCATTTGCCTTTGCGTGTTTAATTGCATTTTGAGCAATTTCAACAGGATTCTTATTTTCTGGCTCTGAATAAACTTCAACACCAATTTGATCACCTACAACATGTAACTGATTAATTGCTGCTGGACGATAAATATCACAAGCAACTAGTAATGGTTTCTTGTTTTTCTTAGTTTTAAGAAAATTAGCCAATTTACCAGAAAAAGTAGTTTTACCCGAACCTTGTAAACCTGACATTAAAATCACAGATGGATTACCTGAAAGATTAACTCCTTCAACATCGCCACCCATTAATTCTGTTAATTCATCTTTAACAATTTTAACCAATAATTGACCTGGTTGCAATGTTGTTAATACATTTGCACCAATAGCTTTTTCTTTTACTCTAGTTGTAAAATCTTTTGCTATTTTAAAATTAACATCGGCATCTAATAATGCACGACGAACTTCTTTTAAAGTATCGGCAACATTAACATCGGTAATTTTACCATGCCCTTTTAAAATATGAAAAGCTTTATCTAATTTATCTGTTAAATTATTAAACATAATAGTTTGTGATTTTTATAAGTGGCAAATTTAATAATTTGATTTTTAAGAATGATATAAAAACAAAAAAATCCACTAAAAAGTGGACTTAATTATATTTTAAAAAAGAATATTATTCTTCTTTTTTAGCTTCTGCTTTTTTAGAAGAACAACAAGAAGCTTTTGCTTCAGTCCCACAGGCTTTTTTCTCTTCAGTAGAACATGCTGCTTTTTCAGTTTTAGCAACCGCTTTAGTTTTAGTCGCTTTTTTTTCGCTTTGTGCGTTTGCGTTTACAGAAAACAATACTGTTAATGCAAAAATTGATAACGCTTTTTTCATAGTAATAGAATTATAGTATTGAACCTTATTTTTTTATAATTTCAAATATATTCTTTT
>JBEDTP010000229.1:0-10512 GCA_040119075.1 Flavobacterium sp. | reverse complement strand
GGTTTTGGAGCTTCAACAGAGATATTAGTAGAAGCACATCCACATATTGGAACAAATAAATTACCGCAAATTATTCAAGATATTCGAGAGAAAATCATTGAATGTGGAGGTGAGGTTTTGTTTGAAAAAAGAGTTACTGATATTTTAATCAAAAATAATGAAGTTGATGGGGTTGTGTTGCAAGATGGCGCAACAATACATGCTAACAAACTAATTCTAGCAACAGGTCATTCGGCTCGTGATATTTTTGAATTATTAGACAAAAAACAAGTTTTTATAGAAGCAAAACCATTTGCTATTGGTGTTCGTGCAGAACATCCACAAAATTTAATCGATAGTATTCAATACTCATGCGATTTCAGAGGTGAGTATTTACCACCTGCACCCTATTCTATAGTGAAGCAAGTTGGAGGTAGAGGAATGTATTCTTTTTGCATGTGTCCGGGTGGTGTTATTGCGCCATGTGCAACAGCTCCAGGAGAAGTAGTTACAAACGGTTGGTCGCCTTCAAAAAGAGATCAAGCTACTGCTAATTCTGGAATTGTTGTGGAATTGAGATTAGAAGATTTTAAACCTTTTGAAAAGTTTGGAGCTCTGGCCGGAATGGAGTTTCAAAAGGCAATAGAACAAAAAGCTTGGCGAGTTGCGGGTAATACTCAAAAAGTTCCTGCACAAAGAATGGTTGACTTTACTCAGAAAAAAATATCTGAATCTATTCCTAAAACATCTTATGTTCCAGGAACCACTTCTGTTGAACTTGGAGAAGTTTTTCCTGGTTTCTTAACACAGGCAATGCGCGAAGGTTTTGTGCAATTTGGAAAATCAATGAAAGGATACTTTACGAATGAAGCTATTTTGCATGCGCCTGAAAGTAGAACTTCTTCACCGGTTCGTATTCCTAGAGATAATTTCACATTAGAACACGTACAAATAAAAGGCTTGTATCCATGTGGTGAAGGTGCGGGTTATGCAGGTGGAATTATTTCTGCTGCAATAGATGGCGAAAAATGTGCATTAAAAATTAAAGAAAGTTTATAAAATAAAAAAGCCGCTATAATTAGCGGCTTTTTTATTTTATAAATATATGTAATTATATTTTCTTAACTCTTACTGCGTTCATTCCTTTTGGTCCTTTTTCAAGTTCATAAGTAACTAAGTTACCTTCTTTTACTTCGTCAAGTAAACTACTAACGTGGAAAAAATATTTGTCAGCAGAATCTACTTCTTTAATAAACCCAAAACCTTTTGAAGTGTCAAAATAATCAACAGTTCCTTTTCTATCTGTAGGAACTTCTTCTACATCTTCTTTTTTAGGAATTCCTATTTCAATGTCTTCAGCCTCAATAACAATTTTCTTTGTAGGATCTGGAGGAGTATTTGTTAAATGTCCGTTTTCATCAACATATACAAACATGTCATCAGTTTTTCCACTAGCTTTACGAGCATCTTTTTTAAGTTGCTTTTCTTGCTTTTTCTTTAATTTAAGTTTTTCTTTTTCTTTTTTGTTAAAAGTTTCTTGAGGTCTAGCCATTAAATAATATAATAATTTAAGTTAATAATAAAGTGATAAAAAAATGTGGAGTAAAAACAGAACAATTAAAGAAAGAATAATTGGAAATTGTTAATTCTGTACGCATTTCGACAAAGATACAATAAAATTGAATAGGATTTAAATATTTGTAACGTATTGATAGTGAATTAATTTGTTTTCGTTTAAAATTTAAAAATTTATAGAATTATTTTAACTGTTTTCATAAGTGTACTCAAATAGTTTTAAATCTTCTTTTTTTGTACTTTTGAAGTGAATAAAAAATTATGGAAGAAGAAAAAGTAATTTTAGTGGACATTAATGATGAACCAATTGGTTTGATGAATAAAATGGAAGCGCATGAAAAAGCGTTGCTTCATAGAGCATTTTCTGTTTTTGTATTGAACAGCAACAACGAAATAATGTTGCAACAAAGGGCTTCTCATAAATACCACTCTCCTTTATTGTGGACAAACACGTGCTGCAGTCATCAGCGTGCTGGAGAAACAAATCTTCAAGCTGGTTCAAGACGATTAGAAGAAGAAATGGGTTTTGTTGTTCCGTTGAAAGAGCTTTTTTCCTTTATTTATAAAGCGCCATTTGATAATGGTTTAACCGAACATGAACTAGATCATGTAATGATTGGTTATTCTAACGACGAACCAAAAATTAATCCAGAAGAAGTGCAAAGTTGGAAATGGATGAAAATTGAAGAAGTGAAAAACGATATGGAAATTCATCCTGAAATTTATACAGTTTGGTTTAAAATTATATTCGATAAGTTTTACCATTATTTAGAAGATCATAAGATATAAGAATGTTGATTTTAGAATTCAGATTTCAGAGGAAATCAAAAATCAAAAAACGTTAATCAAAAATCAAAAATATTTATGAAGGCAACTATTTCTAGAAAAGCACATTTTAATGCAGCTCATAGATTGTATCGTAAAGATTGGGCCAATGAAAAAAACGATTTAGTTTTTGGAAAATGTAACAACCCAAACTTTCACGGCCATAATTATGATTTGATTGTTAGTGTTACTGGAGAAATAGATAAGGAAACAGGTTTTGTAATTGATATAAAGACTTTAGCCGAATTAATTAAAATTCACATTGAAGATGCTTTTGATCATAAAAACTTGAATTTAGATGTTCCTGATTTCGAAAATTTAAACCCAACAGCAGAAAATATTGCAGTTGTTATTTGGAATAAACTTAGAAAACATATTACAAGCGAAAAAGAATTAGAAATTACTTTGTATGAAACGCCTCGAAATTTCGTTACTTATAAAGGAGAATAATTCTTTAAAAGATATTTCTAAACTTTTCGCATCTTTGCAGTACTTAATACACACATGAAATTATATCCATTAACATTTAAGCCTATTATTAAAGAAAGAATTTGGGGTGGTTCTAAACTAAATACTTTTTTAAATAAAGAGGTTTCGATAAAAAATGCTGGCGAAAGTTGGGAATTATCTTCTGTTCCTAATGATGTTAGTATTGTTGCTAATGGAGCATTAAGTGGTAAAAACTTAAATGAAGTTATTGCTTTGAATCCTGAAGCACTTTTAGGAAAAGATGTCGTAGAAAAATTTGGAACGGAGTTTCCTTTACTTTTTAAGTTTTTAGATGCAAACAAAGATTTATCAGTGCAGTTGCATCCTAATGATGAATTGGCTAAGGTAAGACATAATTCTTTTGGTAAAACCGAAATGTGGTATGTTGTGCAAGCGGATAAAGATGCAAGAATTATTGTCGGATTTAAGGAAAATTCAAGTAAAGAAGAATATTTAGCACATTTAGAAAATAAATCAATTGTTTCTTTGTTAAACGAAATTCCTGTCAAAGAAGGCGATGTTTTTTTGTTAGAAACAGGTACGATTCATGCAATAGGAAGCGGGGTTGTTATTGCCGAAATTCAGCAAACCAGTGATATTACTTATAGAATTTATGATTGGGATAGAGTAGATGTAGACGGGAATAGTAGGGAGTTACATACTGAGTTGGCTTTAGATGCTATAAACTATAATATAGTTAATGCTGAAATAGACTATACTTTAAAAAGTAATGAAAGAAACACTTGTGTAAAGAATACTTATTTTACTACGAACGTTATTTCTTTAGTTTCTAATTTTAAATGGAAAAAGTGCAAAGAATCGTTTACGGTTTTAATGTGTACTGAAGGATTTTTTTCAATTCATTTTTATAATGAAGTATTCCATTATAAAAAAGGAGATACGGTTTTAATTCCTGCTCAAATTGAATTTTTTAATATTCAAGGTAGTGCTACCGTATTAGAAATTTCTATCTAAAAAAATTGTACTACCAAAATATTATGTAATTTTGCATAAATTTTAAAACAAGAATAAAATGGCAAGCGTTAAAAACTTGAAAAAAGAAATCAACTACGTTTTAGGAGATTTAGTAAACATCGTTTACATCTGGGAAATGACTAATGGAGGAAAACCAACTGAAGCTACTGATGCATTGGTTGATGAAATCTATGATAACTATGATAATTTTGTTTCTAGAATTAGAGATAGAAAGATTGAGAACAAAAAAGCTCATTACAAACAAATTCGTTCAGAATATGAAGCTGCTGCAAATCAAATAGTTGCAAAAATCAACGAATTAAAATAAAAAAATCATTAAAAAAAGTGCAAAAAATATTTGGAAATTAAAAATTCACCCTTATATTTGCACTCGAAATTTGAGTTGCCAGCGTAGCTCAGCTGGCTAGAGCAGCTGATTTGTAATCAGCAGGTCGTGGGTTCGAGTCCCTCCGCCGGCTCAAATTAAAACCATCACTTTTTAGTGATGGTTTTTTCGTTTTATAAAGATTCATAAAATAAAAAAAGCGGTTAATTTTTAATTAACCGCTTTTTTTATTTGTTGGACTATTTTTATTCAGAGGCTTTTCTTGTTTTAATATGTTCGTCTAACATTTTTCCGTATTTAGATTTTAAAACTTTTGGAGATAAATGTTTTTGAATGGTATCTAAATAAGCAATATTAATATCTGCAATTTCTGAAACAGCTAAATAGGGTGCAATTTCATATTCTCCATGTGTTGAAGCAAAGTTGGCTGTGTATCTATATTTTCTAATTTTTAACCTTTCAAACGCAGTATTAATACTATCAGCATTTGAAGTGTTTTTAGTAATTTGATTTTTAATTCTTTTTTCAGTTAAAACTAAGTTCTCATCATTAAATTTTGAGTTAAAAGAATTGAACTCTTCATATAACTCTTGATTTTTAGAACCTGTTATTTTAGCAGCGTTATAAAACTCTTTCAATTTAGAACTAATATTCATTTTGCCTTTCTCAGCAAAGAACGCTAAGTTATTGTCTATTGAATTACTTTGACCTCTATCTAAGGTTAAAAACAACATTTCTGGCTCCTCTAGTTCAATAAATGATTCAAAGTTAGAATCTCCCTTTATTTCAATACTATCTAAAACCACAAATGCGGTGTCTTGAATTTTTTGAATGTATATTTTTCCTTGACTAAAACCTTCAATGTTTCCAGTAAGATGTAAATTACTTCCTTCTTCGTTTTTATTACAAGCAATTAGTGTAATTAAACTTATTCCTACGATTAATATCTTCTTCATTATTTATTTTAAATATATTTATTTTGGTGCTACTGTTTCCATTAAATAGGTACATAAAATTGCTCCATATGTACCAGCTACATAACCAAATATAGCCAATAAAACGCCTACACTTGCTAACGAAGAATGAAAAGCAGATGCTACAACTGGTGCAGAAGCTGCTCCACCTACATTTGCCTGACTTCCTACAGCTATAAAAAAGTAAGGAGCTCTTATTATTTTTGCAACCCCAAAAATAATGATAAAATGAATAAGCATCCAAATTATTCCTACTGCAATTAAGCCAGGATTATCTAAAACTGAACCTAAGTCCATTTTCATTCCAATTGAGGCTACTAATATGTAAATAAAAACGCTTCCTATTTTACTCGCTCCAGCTCCTTCGTATTTTTTAAGTGGTGAAAAAGACAATGCAATTCCTAAGAATGTTGCAATGGTTACCATCCAAAAAAATGTTCCACCAAATGTAGAAGCAAAACTAGTAGGGTCATTTACAATTTCAAATGTATTTGAAAAGAATGTAGCGCATAATTGTGAACCCCAATGCGATAGTCCTACAGAACCAAACGCAATGGCAGTAATGATGATGTAATCGTTTAATGAAGGTGTTCTCTTTACACTTTCTTGGTAATCTGAAACTTTATCTTGTAATTTTTGTATAGATGAATTGTCTGCTTTTAGCCATTTATTGATGGTTTCTTTTTTTCCAATACCAAATAATAAAAATGCCATTCCTATGTTTGCAACAACAATATCTACTAATACCATTGCGCCATATTTTTCTTGATTGTATTTAAAAATCTCTAGCATAGCAGCCTGATTTGCTCCTCCGCCAATCCAACTTCCAGCAAGTGTAGAAAGCCCTCTCCAAACCGCATCAAATCCATTTCCACCAACAGTTTCAGGTGAAAAGATAGATACGATTAAAATAGCTATTGGTCCACCCAAAATGATTCCAACAGTTCCTGCCAAAAACACAATTAATGCTTTCGGTCCTAAATTAAATAAGGCTTTTAGGTCAATACTTATTGTCATTAAAACTAATGCTGCTGGAAGTAAATATCTGCTAGCAATAAAATAAACTGATGATTCTTTTGTGATTTTTTCTCCGTTTATACCTATTTCAGTCCATTCTGGAGAAATGATATTTAGAGAGCTAAAAATGGCAGGTAATAAATAACACATTAATAATGCAGGAATAACTCCGTAGAATTTTTTCCAAAAACCCTCCTCTTTAGAAGAGGTGTGAAATACAAAACCTAATAATATCATTAAAAGACCAAATACAATAGTATCGTCTGTAAAAAATGGTGCGTTGCTCATGTGTTTTTATTTGAACGCAAAATAATGAAAAAAATCCTCAAAACTACTATGAGTTTTGAGGATTTACTATTTGTAAATTTATAATTAATCTAGCCTTTTAACCAAGCTTCTTTAATTGCTTTCTTCGCTTCATTTGTTGTTTGGTAACCTTCACGAATTTCTTTAGGCATAACAACCTTACCTTTTAATACTTGTTCTTTACCATCACGATTAATTTTAACTGTCATAGCTTCACCATCTTTCCAATTCATAGAACCTAATACTAAGTCATAAATATTGTCTAAGTTGTAATTTGTTCCGTTTACTGCAAGAATTTTGTCTCCGTTTTTCAATCCTAATGTAGTCATAAACTCATTAAGTTCAATGCTTGGTAAAATCATGATTTCTTTTGTAGTAGGATCAACAGTAATATATGGAGTTTGACCTTTTAAGAAAGGGTTTCCGGCTACTTCAATTTTAGCTTCAGTTACACCCATTTTTGCAAAATACTCTGCGTATGGAATTGGAGTTTCCCCAGCAACATACGTTTTTAAGAACGCGCCAACTGAAGGATAAGTTAATTCAGTAATCTTAGCAAATAACTCTTCATCTTTAAATGCTTTTTTACTTCCGTATTCATTAGATAAATCTTGCATTAAAGTCAAAATTCCTTTTTGCCCTTTACTTTCTTCTCTAATGATGATATCCATACACATTGCAATTAACGCTCCTTTTTGGTAAACATTAATATATTGGTCTTTATATGGAGCATTTAAAACGTTTTTACTCATTTTAGTAAAACTCATTTTGTCATTCATTTGACTTGCTTGAGCAATTTTTTGTGACATTCTTTCAAAGAATTCAGTTTCGTCAATTAAGCCTTGATTTACTTGAAATAAGTTAGCAAAATATTCCGTTACACCTTCATACATCCATAAATGTTCAGACATTTGAGGATTATTAAAATCAAAATATTGTATCTCGTTTGAGTGAACTGTTAAAGGAGTTACAATATGGAAAAATTCATGAGAAACAACATCCTTTAATTGTTCTTGTAACATTTCTAATCCCATCATTTCAGGCATTACAACTGTTGTTGAAGTTGGATGCTCTAAAGCTCCAAATCCTTTAGCATCTTTAGCTTGCATATCAGAAAGATATAACAAGATTGCATATTTTTTAGTTGAATCAAATGCTCCTAAGAATTTCTTTTGAGCCCTCATCATAGTTTCCATATTAGGAGTAATATCTTTTGCCGTATATTTTCCTGTTGGAGAATAAACACTAATAATGATTTCCATATCATCAACCATGAATGAAGTAAAATCTGGTTTAGAGTACATTAATGGCATTTCAACTAAAGTTGCATATTTCGAACTGTTAAAAACATCTACAGTATCAGAATTATCTAGATCTACCATTGCAGATACACCCAATAAGTTTGCTGGGTGAGTAACCGTCATTTTATATGGAGTTTCAGTTTTTCCGGCAAAATAACCTACAAATCCATGAGTGTTTAGCATGAAATTCTCGCCAGCTTTAATATTTGTTCCTGCAGGAGAAAATACATCTTCACTGTTTCCAAATCCACCTCCGCCTTCAGTATCAAAAGTATCATTTACTAAATAAGTAACTTTTGTTAATTTAGTTGCATCTGAAATTGTATATGAATTTTCGTCAATTTTTGTAACTCGCAAACCGTTACCTTTTGCATCAAATGCTTTAAAATTTTCTATAAAGCGACCATAATCATCTTCAGAGTAGGTTCCTGGAACTGTTTTTGGAATATGAAAAGTTGTTGTTTCAGAAGTGAAACTTGGTGTAATAATTGACACCATTACTTTGTCGTCTTTTACATTTACTAAATCGATTGACACATCTACCACGTCCATTTTTGGAGCAGTTTGCGCTGTTTTACAACTCCAAAAGAAAGTTGCAACAGCAAGACTTAAAATTATTTTTCTCATTTTTTTACTATTGATTAATTATAAGTAGATGATAAAGCAATTTTGTTACAAAATGAGCAAAAAAAAAGCTCTTGAGTTACAAGAGCATTTTTTTAATCGAATTTATTTTTAAAATAATATTTACTGTCCAAATCATCATCTTCAATGGGGTTGAATTTTAAAGGCTTTGGTTTTGGTTTACTTGCTGCTGCTTTTTTTTTCCAAAGTTCAAAGTTGACTTTGCTTAAGCGTGTTCGCATTAATTCGGTAAGTTCATTTTCAGAAAGCCCAAATTCTTCTTTAATTACTTCAAAAGGTTTTTTTTCCTCTTGAGCCATAGTAACAACTCTTTCTATTGATTCGTTGTTTAATTCTACTTTTACTTTCTTTTTCATCAGATGAAAAATTATTGTTTTTAGATGATTATTGGTTCAATATTATAAAAAAAAATAAAAAAATAAAAATGTATAAATAAATTTTTTACAAAATAGTTCTAAAAGTTAAGTTTATTCTTTCTTTTTTAGACTTTGAAGTCTTTGGAATTTGATGTTTATAATGAATTTGACTGCCTTCCTTCATTAATAATAAACTACCGTGTTTTAAAGTTAAAGATAATTTTGCTTCTTTATTAGTGTTATGTTTTAACTGAAAAATTCGTTCTTCTCCAAAGCTTACAGATGCAATAATTGGATTTCTGCCTAATTCTTTCTCATTATCAGCATGCCAGCCGTTTGAGTCTTTCTCATTTCTATATTGATTGAGTAAAACAGTTGAAAAGGAATAATTACTGACTTCTTCTACTTCTTCTTTTATAAATGTGAGTAATGAAGTCCATTGATGTGGATACATTACAATATTTGAATAGGAGTAAGGCTTACCTTCATTTCCGTACAAAGCGGTTAGTCTAGGTTGTAGATGTTTTTTTCCAAAAACAATAATTTCATCTTGTTGCCATGCTGTTTCACCTAAAAGTATATTGAATAATTCATCTGCTTTTTCTTTATTGAAGAAGCTTGGATAATATTCAAAAACAGCATCGGGTAAATTTAGTATGATTTTTTCGTTTGGAAATAAATCTAACATTTTAATAAGTATATAAATACGCCCAATAAATTAAAGCTAATTGTAAAGGTAATCGAACTAATCGTAACCATTTTGGCAAACCTAATGCAGCTTTTTCATTTTGAAACATATATAAATTTGCAGGGAAAATGGTAATTAATAAAGCGATAATTCCCCAAGCAGCAAATATGTGCGTAAATGATAAACAAACTAAAATACCTAATAGGATTTCAATTAAACCACTTAATTTATTTAATAAGTGTGGATTTGGTAAATAATCTGGAATAATTTTAAGATATAAACGAGGTTGTCTAAAATGATTTAGACCTGCGAGAATATAAATTATCCCCATTACATATTGATGCCAAGGTAAAGTCATATAAAAGTTTGTAACTAATTTATCTAAAAAATAATAAAGTAGCTATTTTTTATTGAAATTAATATTCATTATTACAATTGCCATAATAATTAATAGAATTCCAATCCATTGAGAAAAAGCAACCTTTTCATTTAATAAAAAATAAGCCATTAATACAGAAACGGGTAATTCTAATGAAGAAACAATACTTCCAAGACCGATTCCTGTTTTTGGAAATCCAGCGTTTAATAATATAGGTGGAACTATAGTTCCAAATAGAGCAAGAAAAATTCCAAAGAAACCAAATATTTGAAAATTAAAAGGTCTGTTTTGTGTATATATGCTAAAAATTAAAACGATTATTGCTCCGCCTAAAAGCATAAATAAACTGCGTTGAGCCGATGATATTCCAAGTGCCACTTTGTTTGCAGTAAACATTGTTGTTGTAAATGAAGCTGCTGCTAACATTCCCCAAAAAATACCTAACAGATTTATTTCAACCTCATTGAATAAAATGTTTGTGGCTAGTAAAGTACCCATTAAAACTACAAAAACAGCAATTGTTTTTTGTTTTGATGGTGCTTTTTTGTCTAAAATCCATTCTAGCAACACTCCCATCCAAACGGTTTGCATTAATAGAACAATTGCAATAGAAACATCAATATATTTTACACATAAATAGTAAAAAACACTTGTTGC
>JBEDTP010000228.1:0-10529 GCA_040119075.1 Flavobacterium sp. | reverse complement strand
CTATTTTTTTGATGCTCATTATATATTTTTTATAAATGAATTTAATTATAAGACCAAAAAAGAACAATTTTGTTACAGGAAACATTTAAAATTTTACTTTTACAAGCAAATAATTTTCATTGATGAATAAATCAGCTTACACATTATCTATTTATATATTATTTTTATCTATTGTTTCTTGCGGAACAGTAAAAAAGATAGAAGCTCTCAAACCTATTCCTAGCGAAAGTGTTTCTATGGTATACAAAAACAAGACATCATTTATAGCGATGCCAGTTGAAATTACCATTCAAGACATACAAAAGCAATTGAATAAAAGTTTAAAAGGATTAATATTTGAAGATGATAATATTGAAGATGATAATGTAAAAATGAAAATCTGGAAAACAGATAATATTCAATTAAAAGAAAAAAACGGGATTATTTATTCTCAAATTCCATTAAAAATATTGATAACTGTAAAATATGGATCTGATTTTCTTGGCTTAAATGACACAAAAGACATTTATCTGAACGGAACTGTTAGTTTAAAAAGCAAAACCCATTTAACAAATTGGAAATTAACAACTAATTCTACTATTGAAAAATTAGAATGGAATGAAAGTCCGAGTATTATAGTATCTGGAAAACAGATTCCTATTACTTATCTTATCAATCCAGCCATTTCAATGTTTAAAAAAGATATTAGTAAAGAAATTGACAATGCAATTGACGCTACATGTGACTTCAAACCTAGCGTTCTTGATGCCTTAGAAGTGTTAAGCAAACCTTTTCTCGTTAATGACGCTTATAAAACCTGGTTTAAACTTCAACCTATTGAACTTTATGATACTGCAGCCATTTTAAAAGATAATAAAATTACAATGCAAATGGGTTTAAAATGCATCATGCAAACTATGGTTGGCCAAGAACCCCAAAACAATTTTAAAAAAGACAATATTGTTTTAAAACCCGTTACAAGCATGCCAGATAAAATTAATGCGTCTATCGCTGCAGTTTCAACATTTAAGAATGCTTCAGAAATTATTACTAAAAACTTCAAAGGCGTCTCTTTTACATCTGGAAACAGAAGTGTTACAGTACAAAAAGTTGATATTTGGCAAAAAGAAAATAAATTAATAATTGCCCTAGATTTGATAGGCTCTGTAAATGGAACTATTTATCTATCGGGTTATCCAAATTACAATTCTATATCAAAAGAAATTTATTTTGATGAGTTAGATTATGTATTAAACACAAAAAGCATTTTATTAAAATCTGCAAATTGGTTAGCTCAAAATACTATTCTAAAGAAAATTAAAGAAAATTGTAGATATTCAATTCAAGACAACTTAGATGAAGCAAAACAAAGCATGCTGCCCTATTTAAATAATTACTCCCCTACTAAAGGAATATTTGTAAACGGAACATTAAATGATTTTGAATTTGAAAAAATAGAACTTATAAATGATGCTATTATAGCGTTCATTTCTACATCTGGAAAAATGAAGGTCACAATAGACGGAATGGAATAAGATACATGTATCTATTTTTTATCAGCTACAGCCTTTTTTGTTCTTCTTATTCTATAAATCGCATAAGCAGCTACAGCAACTAACACATATGGAATAACCATTAAATAAACTATTCCATCATTAATTGCTTTCGCTTGAACTCCGCCTTCTTCACTTTCTAATGCTGCCCTACACATGGCGCATTGTGCATTTGAGACAATAGGCAATAAGTTAAAGACAATAGTCACTACAAACAATACAATTTTGCTTTTCACACTTGGCTCTTGACTTTTCTCTTTAACTAACATAATAAGGAGATATCATTAAATAAACCACTACGCCTGTGATTGCTACATATAACCATATTGGGAAAGTGATTTTTGCAATTTTTTTATGTTTATCAAATCGTTGTGCTAAAGCTTTTACGTAAGTTATTAAAACTAATGGAATGATTACAACCGAAAGTACAATATGCGTTATTAGAATAAAAAAGTAAACATATTTAACAATTCCTTCGCCTCCAAACTTAGTAGAATCGGCTGTCATATGATACGCAACATACATTACTAAAAAAGCAACCGAACAAGCAATTGCAAATTTCATCAATCGTTCATGTAGCTTTCTGTTTCCTTTTTTAATTGCTATTACTGCAGCAACAAGTAATATAGCCGTAAAACCATTTATTGTAGCGTAAATTGGCGGTAAAAATGATAATGGCTCTATATCATAACCTAACTTCCTTAAATTAACTCCAAAAAGTGCTGCAACTGCAAGTGGAATAATAACTGATAATGCAATTATTAACTTATTATATTTTGTTTCAATTGAATTTTCTTCCATCTTTATTCTTCTAATAATATTTGAATATCTTCTTTTATAGCATCTATTCCTGATTGTTCAATCCCGTCGTAATATAAAATAGGATTACCAAATTCGTCTTTTCGACATCTAATATTTCCTTTTTTATCAATTAAAGCAAAAAAACCAGAATGTTCAAATCCGCCTTTTGCTTTATTATCTTGAGAAGCATATAAATTAAAACCTTCATTTGCTATTTCGTAGATGTATTTTTTATCACCAGTTAACATGTGCCAATTTTCATGAGCCACACCTAAATGATCTGCATGACTTTTTAAAACATTATAAGTATCATTTTCTGGATTTATAGTTATTGATACTATTCCAAAATCGTCATTAGACAAAAATTGCTTTTGAATTTGAAGCATATTTTGGTTCATTTTTGGGCAAATTGTTGGGCAAGTTGAAAAGAAAAACTCAACTACATAAACTTTACCAAGGAAATCTTTATCTGAAATCGTTTTATTATCCTGATTTATCAATGAAAAACTAGGCGCAGAACCAATTTCTATTAAATCTGATTTTGTAAAATAACGTGCTTTAATTTCTTTAACTGTCCAAATTCCAAAAATTAAAACAATAAATGAAATACCTATATAAGATTTGTTTTTCATGATTATTTCTTTTTAACTTGTTCTTCAACATTTTTAGTAATCTTGTCTCTGAACTCATCTTTTCTTTTATTCTTTTTTAAAGCCAAACGGTATTCTCTCAAGATAATTTTCATGTCGTCTGTCATTTCATTATGAAGCTCAGCCGCAGAAATAGTATTATAACTATCCATAAATTCATCTTCACCCTTTAAATCTTTTCCATTCCTACCTCTATGATTTATTTCTTTATCCAAAATTAAAACGGAAGGAGTGCTCAACTTCTCATCGAGACTTCCTCGCAATTTAAAAGTATCAAAATAAGGCTTAATTTCAGATTCAGGTGCAAATAAAAACTTCCAACCACTCATGTCATCTGTTATAGGCTTTAATTCGCTAATAAGTGCTTTAACAGCATCTTCTTGCCCTTCAGAAACAACCATTACCAGTTGCAAATCATCAAAGCCGAAATATTTTTTATAAATTTTTTGATTTAAGTTAAACAAATTTCCTTTACTTAACTCAACATTACTTCCTAGAAACCCCAAAACAGTAATTTTATTTTTCAACTGTATTTTTTCAGTATCATCAAATGACCTCCAAGTTGAAGGCAGTTCTTCATTTGATTTTGATAATGTAGGAAGAAATAAAGAGTTGTGATTTGCAGAAGCAAAAATTAAATATGTTACTATGGGTAATATAAACAATCCTATTAAAACAATTTTCTTTTTCATTATGTCTTTAAATGTTTTACAAAAATAAAAAAATCCCGCGAAAAGCGGGATTTAATATATCAGAATATCTTGTTAAAAATTCCATTTGATTTGACCTGTTTTATATACTTCATACACATAGTCGCCTTCAACTAATAATATAAAGCATAAATACAAAATCAAGAATACTAAGGGAGCAACAATAGACCATCTTAAACCTTTTGTTTCACCTTCTAAGTGCATAAATGCCCAAACAATATAATATGCTTTAACAATTGTTAAAATAATAAATATCCAGTTCAATAAACTTGTTGAAAGAAAATGAACTCTAAATAATGAATCTGGTTTAACAATACCTAACGCTACTTCTACAGTAGTAATTACAGATAAAATTGCAAAAACTATCCAAATTCTTTTTGTATTTGATTCGTGTGCGTGTGCCATGATACTCTTATTTTAAAATTATACTAAGTAGAAGAATGTGAATACAAATACCCAAACCAAATCTACAAAGTGCCAATACAATCCAACTTTTTCAACCATTTCATAACTTTTTCTTTTTTCATATGTTCCTAAAATAACATTAAAGAAAATGATTACGTTGATCAAAACTCCTGTAAATACGTGGAAACCATGGAAGCCAGTAATGAAGAAAAAGAAATTTGCAAATAATTTATGTCCGTATTCGTTTCTAATTAAATTAGCTCCTTCTACAACATACATAGCACTTTCCATTTTTTTCAAAGACTCTTCTCTAGTAAGAACAACTTTTTCTTTATCAACAATTAATTCAGATTTCACTAACACATCTGGATGAGCTTTAAAACCTTCAACCACTTCATTAACTGAATATGTAGGTAAAGTAGATTCTTCCATAAACCAGAAACCATTTTCTCTAGATAAATGTTCTCTGTCTTCCGGCAATACTTTAGCAAATTCATGTAAAGCTACACGTTTACCACTTTTGTCTACAAATTGTAATATTGAACCACCTTTTGTTTCGATTGCACCATATTCTCCTTTAATAAAGTTTTTCCACTCCCAAGCTTGAGAACCTAAGAATATAAAACCACCTATAATTGTTAAGAACATATAAATCGCAACCTTTGATTTTTTCATTTGATGCCCTGCGTCAACGGCAAGAACCATTGTTACAGATGAAAAGATTAAGATAAATGTCATTAACGCAACATAGTACATAGGCGCCGGAACACCATGTAAAAAAGGAAAGTGAGTAAACACTTCATCGGCAATTGGCCAGTTTTCAATAAATTTAAATCTTGAAAAACCATAAGCCGCTAGGAATCCTGAAAATGTTAAAGCATCTGATACGATAAAAAACCACATCATCATTTTACCATAAGTAGCACCTAAAGGTCCTGGACCGCCGTCTAATAAAGCGTGTTCGTCATGTGAAGTAACTGTCGCTCCCATAAATTTTTTATTGTTAAAAAGTTCCCAAATTTATTACTTTTTTTCTATTTGAAAAAATAGAAAAATAAAAACAAATAAACCCAAATAAAATCCATAAAGTGCCAATACATCGCACTTAGTTCAATACCAAGGGTTTGTGAGGCATTGTATTTTTGTTTATAATGATTATAAATTACAGTACATATTGAAATAAAGCCTCCAATTAAGTGTGCTAAATGCACAATTACAACAATATACAAAAAAGAAGTTGTTACATTACTCTCACTTCCAGTAAAATAATAACCATTTTGAACTGCTTGTTGAAAACCTTTAAATTGAAAACACACAAACAAAACTCCTAACAAAAGAGTTAGCAATAAAAAAACTGTTGTTTTTGCACGATCATTAGACTTTATAGACTTGTATGCTAAATAAAAAGTAATACTGCTTGAAATCATCACAGCTGTAGAAAAAATGAAAGCTGTTGGCATTTCAAAATTACTCATCCAATCTGGCCTAGAAGTACTAACTACAAATGCACTAGTTAAACCAGCGAATATCATTAAAATACTTATCATCCCGAACAACAACAACAATTTATAGGATTTTCCTTTTCGTATTTGGTGTTCTTCTATAGACATTTTTGTTTCCATATTATCTTATAAATTTATCTAAAACAAAGATTATTTGCACCAAAGAAATGTAAGACACACTTACAATCATTAATTTTCTTGCCGCTTTAGCATCCATTTCTTTATACAACTTTATTGCAGCATACAGCATCCAAACCCCAAGTAGAAATACAATTCCAGCAGACACTTTAGTTAAATACAACCTTCCGGTAATTCCAAGAACAGGAATTAAAGAAGCCAAAATCATCCAAATTGTATATAATATTGTTTGCAATGCTGTTTTTTTATCTCTCTCACCTGTTGGGAGCATAAAAAATCCGGCTTTCTTATAATCATCATATAAAAACCAACCAATTGCCCAAAAATGAGGGAATTGCCAAAAGAATTGTATCATAAATAATGCTCCGGCTTCTATACCAAAATGACCCGTAGCCGCTACCCATCCTAACATATAAGGGATAGCCCCTGGGAAAGCTCCAACAAAAACAGATAATGGTGTTACCGTTTTTAATGGCGTATATAAACTTACATACATAAATATTGAAATCGCCGCAAACATTGCTGTTTTAGGGTTTATACAATATAAAATAACCAAACCTATTGCAGTTAAAATAGACCCTAAAACAATAGCTTGATTTTTAGTAATGTCTCCCGCTGGCAATGGACGGTTTTTAGTCCTATCCATTAAAGCATCTAAATCTACTTCTATAACTTGATTAAAAACATTTGAAGCCCCAACCATACAATATCCACCAATTACAAGCAACAAAACTGTAAACCAATTTGAAGTCTCCCAATTTTCAACTCCTAATAAATAGCCTGCAATAGTTGAAAAAACAACACTAATCGCCAATCTAGCCTTAGTAATAGCAACAAAATTTGAGAAAATTGATTTTTTAGTTGTAGTATTCAAAATTTATGAAAAACTTTAGTTTTTATTGACGGCAAAGATACTAAATTAGTGATAAGTAATTAGTGATAAGTAATTAGTTTTTTCTACTATTTTTAATAGACGAAAATTAAATCCTAATTTTTATTTTTTATAATTGTCTTTTACTATTCATTTCTAAACCATTGGTAAAACAATTAAAATTGTAAAAAACATCAATTTTAGCATATTAATAATCAAAGTACCAATTGAACAAATCACTTCTTAAACCAATTGAAAACCAAGTTGTATTCGATTTTAATGTGTTTACTGTTTCTGCAGTTGGATCAAAATTTCTATACATAAAATTTCCAAAAACTTTTAAGTTAGCAGAAGGATTTACTATATACCCCAACTGTAAATCAGCAATCATTACTGAAGTTTTATTCCCTTGAGCAATAGAAACCCCCGTATCGTATGGCCTATTATCATCATAATCTAAATAAATATTCCCGCCATAATTAAAAGTATCTGTTGACGAATTAAAATCAAAACCTCTCTGTCCATAAATCAACTTTGCTTCTCCAAAATATCTTCCTTTAAAATATCTTGCAACACCAATTAATTCTCTAAAATTTGCACCCCAATTATGCCCCATACTTTGATTGTTATGAGCGTAATTAGTTAACGGATTACTATGAGAATACACATAAGGTCTAATTTGATTATACTCTACTTGCAACATTAAATTCTTTACCTTAAATGCATCGAAATACTTAACACCTAATTGATATCCGAATTTATTTCTCCAACTTTGATTACTTTCTTTAACATCACCAATTGCAAATTCATCAATTAAAAATTGTCCGTAAAAATTAACCTGATTGTTCCATTTGTACTTAGAAGTCAAACCTAAAACCGCATTTCCGCTTCTTGACGATGATGAAAATTCTACAGCTCTGTAAAAGATTATTGGATTTACAAAATTAACATCAAAACCTCTATCGTTAGTATTTGCCCAAACAACATTTTCAAAAAGTCCAACATTTAAACGCTTAGAAACATTATAACTCAAATAATGACTCGCCATATATTTTGTAGCATAAGTCCCGTCTACGGTAACTTCAGGACGAACATCTTTTAGCCACATATATGTATTTGTATATTTAATTTTCCAAAACGTCGTATTTACTTTCAAAAACGGATAAGGACTTGCCCCATCCCCTTGTAAAAGTGAACGATATCCATCACCAATAAAATTTCTTCCATAGCCTAATTGCATATTCAAAAACTTACTTGGAGTATACTTTATATTTGCTTCAGCCATAGGAAAATCGTAAGCATCTTCTTTAAACCCTTTAGCAATACCAATTCCCGGAATAATTGCAGGATTACCTCCAGATGGTTTAATACTTGAAGCATATTGATTATAATAATCTGCAAAACGACCTTGACTTTCAAATATTGAAGCAGAAAAACTTAATTCTTCACCTAATTCCCCTTGAACCTGAACACCTCTTGTATTCACAAATGTGTTAGACAATTCACTTTCCGTGTCTTTTCCTACTCTTAAATCTAAAATAGGATTCATAGTAAACCAATAATCTTCTCCTTTAATAGCTACTAAGTTTTCATTCCAAAATTTTCTACCCAACCAAGTAGATTTTTGTTTTAGTAGCGACTGATTAACAGCTTCAAAATCGTAATATTTAGAAATTTCTTCATAAGAATAGGGCTTTGTTGCCGTATGATTATTACTTCCTACTTGATTCATTAAAGCATCAAAATAAGCATAATTAAGATGAGAAAAAGAAACATTCAACTTACTCTTATAAGTGTCATTTTCATAAGGTTTATAATTCTCCGAAACCGCTTCAAACTCATTTAATATCTTAGAATTATCAATCAATTTGGAGTTTGTTTTATCAAACTCTTCAACAATTGTATTTGAATTATAAGGTTGTGGTTTTTGTAAAGGAATAGGTATTTTAATCGTAAATTTTGAATATACTTTTCTACCTGAATATGTAGCTGACTCAACTTCTGGTAATAATTCAAAAATCCTTTTTGTCTCCTTTTTTAAGCCTTCTGTTAAAGCATCTACATAAATTACTCTAAATCGACCCAATGTGTCTGTCTCAAACAATGCTACCACATTACCCTTATAATCTGAATCAGATAAATCTACGGGCACTTTAAAATTTTCAAAAAAGAAATTTTGAATTGTATTGTAAAAACACGCCTCTTGCTTTTCTAATATAGTATTTTCACAATCAGGGAATACTGGCAGCTGTTCATTTAAAGAATTTGTTTGTGAGAACACAGAAAAACTCGAGACAATTAATAGAACTATATAGTATATTTTATTCATCGTTGATTTAATAATCGGTATTAGTAATTTCATTATTTACAATTTGCTTAGCAGAAGAAGTCCCTATTCTCTTAACCCCAAGATTGATCATTTGAATCGCATCTTCATAACTTTTAATTCCTCCAGAAGCTTTAACCGGTAACGGAAAAGCATTTTCAATCATTAATTTTATTGTTGAAAAAGTAGCTCCATTTGGAGAATCATCTTGTGTTACATAAAAACCTGTGGATGATTTTACAAACACCTTATCGTATTGTAATTCCTTAAAATTAGAAATTACACAGTTTTTAATTAAGGCTGTAATTTGCACAATTTCATGGTTATTTAATGCTGCTGTTTCGATAATCCACTTAACAACCTTATTTGCATTTAACCCTAATTTTGTACATTCTACAACTTGATTTTTTACATAATCTAACTCATTCCTCTTAAAAGCCTCATAATCTATTACATAATCCAATTCATCAACATTGTCATTTATTGCTTCAAGAGCTTCTTTACATTTTTCTTTAGTAGAAGAAGTTCCTTTAGGGAAGTCTATCACAGTCCCAACAAGTAAATTAGAATGAGATGAATTAATTATATTCTTAGCCAATTTTATATATTCAGGCCTTATCATTATTAGTTTAAACTTTTCTAAAACAGCTTCATTAACAACCTCTTCAACAATCTGAATATTTTTCTTTTTAGAAATTGAAGATTGTTCAGCAGTTTTTAAATAAGTAGAATCTAAATATTGTCTAATATCCATAACTAGATTATATTGATAGTTTGTAAAAATAAAAAAATCCCTTTTAAAAAGGGATTTTTTTATTTTTAAAATCATTTTATTTCAATTTAAATGAAACAGGGATAATGTACTTTATTTTCACACTTTCATTTCCTTGTTTAGCTGGAGTAATTCTAGGTATCTTTTTTATAGCTTTTTCAGCAGCCATTCTCATATCATATGTAGCACGTTTATTATCAACAGAAACTACATTTGTAATATTTCCCTTTTCATCAATAATAAACTCTACTAGCGCAGTACCTTGTTTACCACTTTCATAATCCGATTCAGGATAAGTCAAGTTTCTTGAAATTGCTTTTGCCAATTGACTATCAAAACATTCCTTTTGTTCACTTCTAGCAAGACCTTTACAAGCCTCAAACATTGGTAATTGTTCAACAGAAAAAATTGTAGGATTTTCTGCTTTAGCTACAACAGGTTCATTTGTTGTTAATTGTTTAGGCTCCTCATTAACCACATTTGAAGTGTTATTTTCAACTGGAGTAACATTAGTCAAAGGTTTTAAAATTTGACTGTCGTCAACTTTTTTAAATACATGACTCGTTCTATTAACTTTAACAACAGGCTTTTCAATTCTAGCAACAGGCTTACTTTCTGGAACAATTGGATTATATCTAAAAGTTGGCTCTTCATTTATTGTTATAGTATTACCATCTCTATTAATTTCCTTTCTATGTTCAAACTTATACTCCAATACAAAAAGCGTTACTACCATAGTAACAATTAAACCTATTTGAAAATAAGCGAAACTATTTTTTACTTTTCCTTTAAACTTTACATTTGGTCTCATACTATGATAAT
>JBEDTP010000227.1:0-10537 GCA_040119075.1 Flavobacterium sp. | reverse complement strand
ATATTGTGCAAATTTATATACCCAATGCGCAAATGTTTTTAAAACAATTACCGCTAATGCGGAAGAAACACCAACTAAGATACAAGATAAATAAATAAATTGCCTTGGTGTTAACATTGCTTTTAAAACAAAAAGAAGGCGCTCTAATCGTTTAAAAGTTTTAGTTATACTTCGAAAAAAAGGATTAACTTTTTTTTCAATCATTAGTTTGTAATTTGATTTTTGCGAAGTTACTTTTTAATTAAATTTTATACTAGTTATTTGAATTAAAATCTTCCACCATTTGAATTAAATCTTTAAAAAATAAAGTGAACTCTTCTTCAAATTCAGCATAAAACTCTTGTAATTCTTGTACGGCATTTTGCATTTGTGCCTTGTTTTTTGTTCTATAATCCATTTGAAAAAGAATGCGTTCAATTCCTGCAATTGTAGCGTAACTAACCAACCAATTGCTTTCAATCATATAAGGCATTAAGTTCTTAGTTTTCGGACTCAAAACTTCGTAATTGTCTTTAAGAGATTGGTAAAAAAGATCTACATAAACCTCTAAATCTTCATTAGAATACTCGTTCCAATTCTTAGCTAAAAAATGATCGTACAAAATGTCAATAATCACGCCAGCATAATGTCCATATCGTTCATGTAATCTGTGTTTACTTTGTCGCCAAATAGGGTGAGCATCGGTAAAAGTGTCAATTGCACGGTGTAAAATCACGCCTTTTTGAATCTTTTCAGGATAATTTAAATAATTATTTCCACGAATACCATCAGCCATGAAGTTTCCAATTTTAATTAAATCGTCATCACCAGATAGGTAAATGTGAGCTAGGAAGTTCATTATAGGGTTATAGGTTTTTGGTAATGGATAATTGTTTAGAAATATTAAGGTAAATATAGTAAATTAAAACAAGTTTTTTTTTCAGTTGCAACTTCCTATCTTTGTTTTTTATAGGTAGGTAACCAATTACCTAAAACCCAAAACCAAATACCCAAAAAATGACTTTAATAAAATCAATATCAGGAATTCGTGGAACAATTGGAGGAAAAGTAGGAGATAACCTTACACCAGTGGATGCAGTGAAATTCGCTTCGGCTTATGGAACTTTCTTGAAACAAAACTCAAATAAAGAAAAACTTACTGTTGTAATTGGAAGAGATGCTCGTATTTCTGGGCCAATGATTCATAATTTAGTACAAAATACTTTAGTCGGACTTGGGATTAACGTTATCGATTTAGGTCTGTCTACTACACCAACAGTTGAAATTGCAGTTCCGCTTGAAAAAGCAGATGGAGGAATTATCCTTACGGCTTCTCATAATCCAAAACAATGGAATGCTTTAAAGCTATTAAATGCTAAAGGAGAATTTTTAAATGGTGAAGATGGCGCTAAGATTTTAGAAATTGCAGAAGCAGAAGCGTTTGATTTTTCAGATGTGGATTCGTTAGGTGAAGTTACTGAAAACAATGCCTACATGGATATTCATATTGATGAGGTTTTAAATTTACCTTTGGTAGATGCTGATGCAGTTGCAAAACGTAAGTTTAAAGTAGTTGTTGATGGTGTAAACTCTTCAGGAGGAATTATCATTCCAAAGTTATTGGAACAAATGGGTGTAGAGGTTGTAGAATTGTATTGTACACCAAACGGACATTTTCCGCATAATCCAGAACCTTTGAAAGAGCATTTAGGAGATATTTGTAAGTTGGTTGTAGAAGAAAAAGCCGATTTCGGAATTGTAGTTGATCCAGATGTAGATAGATTAGCGTTCATTTCTAATGATGGCGAAATGTTTGGCGAAGAATATACATTAGTTGCTTGTGCCGATTATGTATTGAGCAAAACGCCAGGAAATACAGTTTCTAACATGTCATCTTCTCGTGCTTTACGCGATATTACCGAAAAACATGGTGGAAAATACCAAGCAAGTGCGGTTGGCGAAGTAAACGTAGTTACGTTAATGAAAGAAACAAATGCCATTATTGGTGGTGAAGGAAACGGCGGAATTATTTATCCAGAAAGCCATTACGGTAGAGATAGTTTAGTTGGTGTAGCTTTTTTTTTAACGCATTTGGCGAGTTTAGATATGACTATTGCCGAATTACGTGCAAGTTATCCGCAATATTTTATGAGTAAAAACAAAATTGAATTAACACCTCAAATTAATGTAGATGCCATTCTAAAAGCAATGACTGAGAAATACGGTAACGAAGATATAACTACCATTGACGGTGTGAAAATTGATTTTCCAACAGAATGGGTGCATTTACGTAAATCAAATACAGAACCAATTATTCGTATTTATACTGAAGCTCCAACGCAAAAAGAAGCTGATGTTTTAGCAGAACGTTTTGTAAGTGAAATTAAGATAATAGCGGGTATAAACTAGTTGTGCACAATTAAAAAAAAATCATTGCAAAAAACATTAAGAAAACCAGAAAATTGGCAAGACTTCGAGAGTTTATGTAAAAAACTTTGGGGTGAGCTATGGGAAATTCCTCATAAAGTTAAGAAAAATGGAAGATTAGGACAACCGCAAAATGGAGTTGATGTTTACGGTATTCCTAAAAATGAAAACGGATACTGGGGTGTACAATGCAAAGGAAAAAATGATGACTATTTAAGTGCAACATTAACTACCAAAGAAATCGATGGGGAAATAGAAAAGGCTAAAAAATTTTCACCAAAATTAGAAGTATTTATTATTGCTACAACTCAAAGTAAAGATGTTGTTATTGAACAACACATTAGAGAAAAAGATATTGAAAGCAGAAATACTAACGGATTTGAAATAATTTTATTTTGTTGGGAAGATATTGTTGATTTAATTGAAGAGAATAGACAAACTCTTAATTGGTATTTAGGGATAAACAACTATAGAGAAAAATATAATTTTGATGTTACTTTCGATAATGGTACTAATCAAACTATAGTAAATCCAAAATTTTTAAAACTTACCACTAAATATAAAACGATTCATCCGAGTTTTGAACCTCCTAAGCACTTCCAAATGGTATTGCCTAAAATGCCAAGAATGTTTGAATCAAATGAAATAAATAGAAGCTGGTGTAGTTTAGAAATTACTTTAACAAATACTGGAAATGTTACTATTGAAGATTGGTATTTAAAATTAAAGATAGACGAAGCTATGAAAATTAGTGATGGTTTTCATGTACATTTTTCACTAAATGCAGAAACAAAAAAAATGATATATGACAGTCGAACTCTTTGGGCAAATAAAGATAGTTATGAATTTTTATATGAGCCTGTTAATAGAGAACCTTTGATACAAAAATCTAATAGAACTTTTACAATTCTATTTATCCCAAACTTTGACCAAAAGTTAATGAATATTTCTTGGGAAATCTTAGCAAGAGATTTTGATAAATCTGGTGCATTAGAGATTGAATTAAAACCTGAGTTTAAAGAAGAAATCAAATATGTACAAGCAAAAACAGAAGAAAACTTAAAAGAAGATAATATAGAAATAAAAGAGTTGATTGAGGAGAAAGAATAACTGTTGCCGACAGCCGTTTGTAGCAATTGCTAGACTTGGCTTGTGTTCGAAAAATAAATATACAAAAACCAAAAAAGCAGATTCTTAAGAATCTGCTTTTTTGTTAGTGCTTATGCTTTTTATGTTTTTTTGCTTTCTTTGGTTTTTTATATTTTACAATATGCTCCTTGTTATAAACATAAGGAGTGTGTCCACCAATTTCTAGTTCTATTTGTGTAGATTTTCCTAAATCAATTCTAGCATATATACTTGGTAATTTTGCTGATACTGTCCATTTTCCGCCACTAATATATAAATAAACCTTTCTTTCAATGTCAAAATAAAAATTTTGATCAGGAAAATAAATATGCTTTGTTTTGGCTCTATACCCATGTGCGGGAGCCCACGGTGGCGGACCTTGTGAAAACATATCTTGTGGAACTAATAAAAAAATAGCAAAAGCTATTATTGCTATAACTGTTGTTGATTTTCTCTTTTGTGTTTTCATGATTTCTTTTATTTTTTGATAATAAATTAATATAGCCAACTATTATGCCAAAAAAATAATTATTTTGGAAACTCATCAAAGTTTACCATCCAATTAATTCCAAATTTATCGGTAAACATACCAAAGTATGCACCCCAAAAAGTACTATCCATTGGCATTACTACTTTACCATCTTTTGAAAGACCAGCAAATAATTTATCTGCTTCTTCTTTGTTTTCGGCATTAATGGATACTGAAAAGTTATTCCCAAAGGTTACATCGCCACTAAAAGAAGTGCTATCACTACCCATTAATATCGTTTCTTTGCTTATGCGTAAACTTACATGCATAATTCTTTCTGCTTCTTCAGGACTAGGAGGCGGACAATCTTCACTTGGAGGCATATCTTTAAATTTTCCTATATAATCAAACTCACCCCCAAAAACAGATTTATAAAAATTAAATGCTTCTTCTGTATTACCATTAAAGGTTAAATATACATTTACTGTTGCCATAATATTTTTAATTTAGTTACTTACAATACTTTTTAAAATTATTCAAAATGCTTTGCCAGCCATCACGCTGTAAGAAAATAGAATTTTCATTTTCAGGTTCGAAGGTTACCACCACTAATGTTTTTTTGTCAAATTCCTGAAATGTAACATCTACTTTTCTATTACCTATAGTATATTTAATCTTTTTAAGTGGATTTATTTCATTAAAGGTTCCTTCAAAATCAAATCCCATACTTCCGTCTTTTGCTTCCATTCTATATGAAAATGAGCCCTTATTTTTTAAATCATTTTCTGCTTTTGGACAATACCAATCATCAGAAGCAAAATTCCAATTTACAATATGTTGAGGTTGCGTGTATTTATCCCAAACTTCTGCAAGAGGCTTGTCAATTAAAGTTTGAACGGTAATGGTTTTAATTAAATTGTTTTCAGCATCTTGTTTTACTTTTTCTAACGCTTTTGGAAATGTTTCTTTAAAATAATCTTGCCATTTTTCATCTAAAGTTAAAGTGACATTAAGTACAGTTTGTCCTTTTTCTTCTATCAAAGTGTAACTTTCTTCCGAACCTAACCATTCATTTTTTACTTCTTGTTCTACATTGTCTTTTACTTCACCTTGATGTAAAAATGTTATCTTTTCATTGGGAATCATTTCCGAAATTATGGAAAACATTCCGCTTCCTTCCGGTGATAAAAAATGAATTTTGCTGTCTTTGTTCCAGTCTGAAACGGCACACGATCCTTCGTAAAAAACACTAGTCCAGTTTTCATAATTGTTTTTATTCCAGAGTGAAAACCAAACTTTTTCAGCAGATGCGTTAATGGTTATAGAAAATGTGATTTGCTTCATAACTTTATTTTTAGGAATATAAAGCTACGATTTTAAATTGAAATTACGAACTACAACTTAACATTGAACAGCCAATTTTTATTCGTGCCCAATCTGGTCTTTTGGTAAACCATTTTTGCATTTTGGGCTGTTCATCATAAGGATTTTTCAATAAAACATATAGTTCGTCTATTAAACTGTAATCTTCTTTATCGGCGGCATCAATAGCCAATTGTGCCATATAATTACGTAAAACATATTTTGGGTTAACCAAATTCATTTTGGTTTTACGTTCTTCATCAGATATTGTTTCGTTTTGTAAACGATTTAAATATTGGGTAAACCAATATATCCATGTTTCTTCCACACGTTCTTTTACTTCGGCAATAGTATAAAAAGCATCTTTTATTTTTTTTAATGCGTTTTCTGCAGAATCTTCTTTAGTAACATTACTTAAATTTCGATAAAAAATAGTCATATCGGTTTCTGTTTCTTGTAAAACAGTAAGCAATTGGTCAATTATTGCAGCATCGTTTTCTTTTAGGTTTTCAAAGCCTAATTTAGTGCTCATCATTTTATAAAAATCGTCTTGAAATTCATTAGAATACGCTTCTAAAATGGTTTCTAAAGGTTTTACATCTTCAATCAATGGATATAATGTGTTTGCTAATTGGAGTAAATTCCAAAGTGCAACATTAGGTTGGTTTCCAAAACGATAACGACGATTCTCAGCATCGGTAGTATTAGGTGTCCAATTCGGATTATAATCTTCTAACCAGCCGTATGGACCATAATCTATTGTTATTCCATGAACCGACATGTTATCGGTATTCATCACACCATGTACGAAACCAACACGTTGCCAATGCAAAATCATTTCTTTAGTAGCATTGGTAATCGTTTTAAAAAAAGCAAGATATTTTTCTTTTCCTTCTGCTTTAATTTTTGGAAAATGATGTTTTATGGTATAATCGGCTAAAAGTTGAAGGTTTTTAACATCATTTTTAGCAGCAAATAATTCGAAATTTCCAAAACGAATAAAACTTGGAGCCGTTCTACAAACTACTGCACCTTTTTCGTAAGCTGCATTTCCGTTATACATTACATCGCGTAAAACTTCATCACCAGTTAAAGCTAAAGAAAGCGAGCGAGTAGTGGGTACGCCCAAATAAAACATGGCTTCACTACATAAATGTTCTCTAATTGATGAACGAAGAACTGCTAAACCATCGCCACGACGAGAATAAGGTGTTTTTCCTGCTCCTTTTAATTGCAACATCCATTGTTTTGAATTGTGATTGACTTCAAAAAGTGCAATGGCTCTTCCGTCGCCTAATTGTCCTGCCCAATTTCCAAATTGATGTCCGGCATAAGCCATAGCATATGGTTTTGTGTTGGGATAAATTTCATTACCCGTAAATACGTTTAAAAACGCCTCCGATTGAATGTCTTTTTCGGTTAACCCAATTTCATTTGCAACTTCTTTGGCAACATGAATAATTTTAGGTGCTTTTGTTTTGGTAGGATTTACAAATGAAAAACAAGAATTGTTTACTTGACGAGTTGAATTTTCTAGACTCTCATCGGCAGGTAATTCATTTATAAATGTATTTCGGATGTTTAATTTCATGCTATAATTCTATTTTTCAAAGTTACGAATTTAATAAAGGTTCAAAAATTTCAGATAATCAAAATTTCTTATCTTTGAAGTCAAATATTTTTCCCAAATGATTACAACGATAGAAAAAACGCAATTAGAACTTTATTTTGATGCATTCAGAAAGAATATAATTGGTGTAGATCAAAATTTTGAAACTCCTTTTGGAACTCAAAAAATGGTATATACAGACTGGACTGCAAGTGGAAGGTTGTACCGTCCTATTGAGGAAAAAATGATGAATCAGTTTGGCCCTTTTGTTGCTAATACCCATACTGAGACTACTGTTTCTGGTACGGCAATGACTATGGCATATCATGAAGCAAGACATATTATTAAACAACATATTAATGCAAATGATAATGACGTTCTAATTACCGATGGAACAGGGATGACAGGTGTTGTAAATAAATTCCAACGTATTTTAGGTTTAAGAATTTCGGAAACATTGAAAGAATATACAACAATTCCAGATGTAATTAAACCTATTGTGTTCATTTCACACATGGAGCACCATTCTAATCAAACATCTTGGTTAGAAACAATAGCTGATGTAGTTGTTGTTCCTGCAAATGAGGAAGGTTTATTTTGTTTAGAGAAGTTTGCTATTGAAGTTGAAAAATATAAAGATAGAAGTTTTAAAATTGCTTCTATAACAGCATGTTCAAATGTTACAGGAATTAAAACTCCTTATCATGAAATCGCTAAAATAATGCATCAAAATAATGGTGTTTGTTTTGTAGATTTTGCTTGTTCTGGTCCGTATGTTGAGATTGATATGCATCCTGAAGATAAAGAAGCTTATTTAGACGCAATTTTCTTTTCACCACATAAATTTTTAGGAGGTCCGGGCACTTCGGGTGTTTTGGTTTTTAATAAAAATTTATATAAAAATAATGTACCTGATTGCCCAGGTGGAGGAACTGTGAGTTGGACAAATCCTTGGGGTGAGCATAAATATATTGACAATATTGAAGATAGAGAAGATGGAGGAACACCAGGATTTCTTCAGGTAATAAAAATAGCATTGGCTATTCAGTTGAAAGAGAAAATGGGGATTCAAAATATTTTGGATAGAGAACACGAATTGACAGATTATATTTTTTCTGAATTAGGAAACGTTGAAAATATCAACATATTAGCACCTCAACACCAAGATAGATTAGGGGTGATTTCATTTTATATCACTGATTTACATTTTAACCTAGGAGTGAAAATTTTGAATGATAAATTTGGAATTCAAACACGTGGTGGTTGCAGTTGTGCTGGAACTTACGGGCATTATTTGTTACACGTAGATCAGGAAATGTCTAATGATTTGGTTTGCCAAATTACTTCAGGAGATTTAATTAAAAAACCAGGTTGGATAAGAATGTCAATTCACCCAACAACAACAACCGAAGAGGTAGTTTATGTTTGCAACAGTA
This sequence comes from Flavobacterium sp., assembly GCA_040119075.1. Lineage (GTDB taxonomy): Bacteria > Bacteroidota > Bacteroidia > Flavobacteriales > Flavobacteriaceae > Flavobacterium. Next base: position 2,127 of record JBEDTP010000227.1, on the reverse strand, counting down.
TTAAAGATTTAGCTGACAATCACTTAGAATGGGCTAAAGAATATGTTTATAATCCTAAATCAAATGAGTTTAACCACCAGAAAGCACAATTCAAAGAAAAAGGAATGGTAGCCGATTGGTTTTCAGTATAAAAAAAAGCAGAGTTTACTCTGCTTTTTCTTTTTTATGTTTCCATCGTTTGTGCGTCCACAAGTAAAATTCAGGTTGTTCTAATATTTGTTGTTCTACTAGATCAAGGAATTGGTCTGTAATCTCATAATTAGGAACATTCTTAGCATCTTGACTTAAAACTTGAAAAGTAGCTTCATAATGCCCTCTTTTTACTTTTTTAGTCCGTAAAAATACTACGTTCATATTGAATTTCTTGGCTAACATTTCACCTCCAGTATGTACAGGAACATAATGCCCCATAAAATCCGTCCAATGGTGTGCAGCAGCAGGTTTAGGCGATTGATCACTAGCAAAACCATATACACATAGTTTTTTATTTCTAAAATTATTAAAAATTGCCGGGATGGTTTCCTTAGTTGTAATCAACTCAGCTTGAAATTTAGATCGAATCCTTTTAACCAACTTATCAAAATAAGGATTTGCTATCTTTTTGTAAATACCAACACCGGTAAAATTGATATGGTAATTCATAGAAACAGCCCATTCATAACTTGCATAATGAGCACAAAGTATTGCAATGCTTTTCTCTTCTTTTTCTAAATTTTTATAAACGTCCAAGTTTTTAAATACGTATCTTTTTTCAATCTCAGCTCTAGAAATTGACATAGTTTTTACCATTTCTAAGAACATATCACACATATGTTTATAAAATTTCTTTTCAACAGTTAGTTGTTCTTCTTTTGAAAGATGAGGTAAAGCAAGTTGAATATTATATCGTACAGTTTTTTTTCTATATCCTATAATATGATAAACAATAACATAGACACAATCTGAAAAAAAGTAAAAAACAGGAAATGGTAAAATTGAGATTATCCAAAGAAAAGGATATATGATTATATAGAATAGTAATTGCATATTATTTTTTTACAAATATAGTTTAAGATTTATAAAGAAGATAAAGTAAGTATTTTTAAATTTACAAAAATTAAAAAATTAAATGGATATTTTTTTAGCAGTACTAATCGGAATTAATGTAATAGTAAGTTTAAAAGGATTTAACGATTCTTATTTTTTTAGAAAGCACGAGTTTCATGTTGGGAGTATTCGTTCTGGAGAACAATTACGAATGATAACTTCGGGTTTTTTACATGTAGATTTAATGCATTTGGCTTTTAATATGCTAACGCTGTATTTTTTTGCTCCAATAGTTTTAGAAACTTTTGGAAATTTAAATTTTATATATGTCTATTTTATTAGTTTGATTGCAGGTAGTTTGCTTACTATGTATTTTCATAAGAACGATTATTATTATAGAGCAGTTGGAGCTTCAGGTGCAGTTACAGGAATAATTTATAGTTCTATTTTATTGTATCCAGAAATGAATTTGTATTTATTCTTTATTCCAATACCAATTCCTGGTTACATTTTTGGAATTGGTTATTTGTTATATTCTATTTATGGGATGAAAGCAAAAAATGATAATATAGGCCACACAGCTCATTTTGGTGGGGCAATTGGAGGTTATTTGTTTACTTTGATAAAAGAGCCTAGTTTATTTGAAACAAATACTAAAATGGTTGTGTTGTTGACTATTCCAATAATTATTCTTTTCTATTTACATAAAATGAATAAACTTAATTAACCACTTTTTCTTTAAGTGTTTTTTGTATTATTTCTAATAAATCAACAGATGTAAAGGGTTTAGAAATATAGCCACTTATTCCAATTTTAAACGCTTCTTTAATATTTATTTCTTCTTTTCCTAAAGCTGAAATTATAACAATAGGGATATGAGGGTTTTTTTTCTTTGAAATTGATATTACTTCTAAGCCTGATTTATATGTTAGCATAATATCTGTTAGTATTAAATCGGGTTTAATTTCTTCAATAATTTTTAAGCCTTCATTACCATCATTAGCAGTAAAAATACTATAACCTTCTTTTTGTAATATGAATTCAATGATTCTTACAATTAGTTTGTCGTCTTCTATTAATACAATTTTTTTCATTATTTAA
>JBEDTP010000226.1:0-10843 GCA_040119075.1 Flavobacterium sp. | reverse complement strand
CACTAATTAATCCCTTTTTATTTATAATGTATGCTAAACTTCCTGTCCACTTACTCGGTGTCTGAATTTTGTAAGTTGGATATATGTTAATCACATTAGGTGCTATAGTACTGTTGAAATTTGTACTTCCGTCGGTTGTACTTGTGTATAATCTTTGTATTAATTCATCATTTAAAGTATACCAAGTTGGTGATTCATAAGCAAGTCCAAGCCTTAAATCATCTGTAACTTTTGCTATGGCGCCTAAGTTGAAAGAGAACCCAGAACCATAGGTGTAAACTTCATTGTCAAATTGTAAACTTTCTACAGTTAACCCTGTTGCGTATAATGGGTTGTTATTGCTTTCATATAAAGAAGTAGTTTTTACATAATCTGTAAAGTGAACATTTAAGTTCATTCCTAAATATAGTTTGTCTTTGTAAGATGTAGCTACATTAGCAGTAACTTTACCATTATATCCTGTAGTTTGAATGTAATTTTCTTGATAATAGTTACCACCAGTTGGGATATTGGTGTAATAATCAACATTATTAGGGTCATTGTCATCAAAGGCTTCAAATAATAATCCCTGATATCCTAGTAAAGCTTGTTGGGCAGGGAATCCTAACCCTCCAGTCTCGCCTAGGTATGTATATAAGCTAGATATACTTTCACCAGATTGTAACTGTAAGTATTCTAACGGTAATCCTTGAGCAAAATTTATGAAATAATTACCTACAGAGTTTGTCGGATTTATGCCTGATAAAAAAATATTGTTATCAAAATTATTAGTATTTTCATAGTTTAATGCAACAGCAATTTTATTCCAATTATTGTTTTCATTTGCATTAAAAACCAAAACGGCTCCAATTTGATTCAAATCTAATGTGCCATAGGTTTCACTAGTATTCGTACCAAAATAATTTGACTTATTATATTTATTGAAGTTTGTTCCCGATATACTGGCATAATTATTTGTAAAAATTACAGAACCAGCAGGGTTTATGTTTAAAGCTGATAAATCTCCACCAACAGCTCCAAAAGCTCCACTCATACCTCTAAATCTTGCGGTTCCGTTTAAATTGTCAACAGCATATCGTAATGCATCTTGTGTGGTAGTTTCTTGGCTAAAACTCAATAAACTACTACCTATTAGTATAGTGTATAATATCTTTCTCATAAATAGTTTTTTAAATAGCAATTGTTATAACTGGAAGATTAAATTCCGCCTCTTCCTCCTCTAGAACCGCCACCACCAGAACGACCTCCTCCAAAGCTTCCTCCAGATGAAGAACTACTTCTTGGAGATGAATAACTATTGTTGCTACTTCTTGGAGAAGAGTAGTTATTATTATTTGATCTAGGAGTACTTGAGCTTCTAGGTTTCACATTTCCATTGCTTTGTGAACTTCTTGGGTTTTGAAAAGTAGAATTGTTATTACGTGGCTGTGTACTTCTAGGTTGTGTGCTAGTATTTCTAGGGTTGCTAGTAGTTGAACTGTTTCTTGGAGAAGAAATAGTGTTTCTTGGTGAAGTAGCACTTATAGCATTATTGTTTCTGCCTCCACTTGTATATCCTGGCCTTCCATTATTTCCATAATATCCATTTCCGCCTCTTCTTCCGCTATTGTATGCATAATTTCTTCCGTTACCGTAGTAACCTCCATAATAAGGAGAACAATATCCTCCCCATCCGTTTCCGTACCAAGAATTCCATCCCCATCCCCAATTAGGGCCATAATATGAGTTCCATCCCCATCCGTTTCCGTACCAAGAATTCCATCCCCATCCCCAGTTGTTTCCATACCAATTATTCCATCCCCAGTAAGGAGAGTTCCAAGAATTCCATCCCCATCCCCAACCGGCATTGTTGTAATAGTTAATAGTTACATCACTAGAATTGTTTCCCCATCCTGAGTAATTTCTAGAATATTCATCGTTATCATAAACTACAACAACAGTATCTTGATCTGTTGAAGTATAGTTTTCTACATCTGTAAAATATTCATATTCATTTTGCATACTCTTAAATTGAGAAGCATATTTGTTAGATTGTTCTATATTTTGTTCAGAATATCTATTGTCGTAGTTTTCTTGTGGGCGATTATTTGTACCATAAACACCATCATTGTCATAATAAGATGAATTTTGGTATGAACCACATGAAACAACAAACAAGCTCATAAATCCAATTAAGGAAAATGAGTTGAATTTTCTTAAATTAAGTAGAATAGCTTTCATATCTTTTTTTTTTATTGTTGCACAACACAAAAATAGTTAGTTTTGCAGAACTATTTTATATAGTATAAATATAAACAAAATTTGTGCCAAAATATTAAAAATGAGCAAGAACCTAACGAAAAGAGAAGAAGATTATTCTAAATGGTATAATGAACTAGTTGTAAAAGCTGACTTAGCAGAGAATTCTGGAGTTAGAGGTTGTATGGTTATTAAGCCATATGGTTATGCAATTTGGGAAAAAATGCAAGCTGAATTAGATAGAATGTTTAAAGAGACAGGGCATCAAAATGCTTATTTTCCTCTTTTTGTTCCTAAAAGCATGTTTGAAGCAGAAGAAAAAAATGCAGAAGGATTTGCTAAAGAATGTGCAATTGTAACTCATTATAGATTAACAAACGATCCAGAAAATAAAGGTAAATTAATTGTTGATCCAAAAGCTAAACTAGAAGAAGAATTAATTGTTCGCCCAACTAGTGAGGCAATTATTTGGAGTACATATAAAGGTTGGGTTCAATCTTATAGAGATTTACCATTACTAATTAATCAATGGGCAAATGTTGTAAGATGGGAAATGCGCACGCGTTTGTTTTTAAGAACAGCGGAATTTTTATGGCAAGAAGGTCATACTGCTCATGCTACTAAAGCTGAAGCTATTGTTGAATCTGAAAAAATGATGAATGTTTATGCTGATTTTGTTGAAAATTTTATGGCTATTCCTGTTGTAAAAGGATTAAAAACAGAATCTGAACGTTTTGCTGGAGCTGAAGAGACGTATTGTATTGAAGCATTGATGCAAGACGGGAAGGCTTTACAGGCAGGAACTTCTCACTTTTTAGGTCAGAATTTTGCAAAGGCTTTTGATGTTAAATTTGCAAATCAAGAAGGAAAGCAAGAATATGTTTGGGGAACTTCGTGGGGTGTTTCAACACGTTTAATGGGTGCTTTAGTAATGACACACTCTGATGATAACGGACTTGTTTTACCTCCAAATTTAGCTCCAATTCAAGTAGTTATTGTACCAATCCATAAAACAGACGAGCAGTTAGCGGCAATTTCAAGCCAAGTAAATGAATTAGTTGTTTCATTGAGGAAAATAGGTGTTTCGGTTAAGTTTGACGATAGAACAACACATAAGCCAGGGTTTAAGTTTGCAGAATGGGAATTAAAGGGAGTTCCATTAAGAGTTGCTATTGGGCCAAAGGATTTGGAAAACGGAACTTATGAAGTGGCGAGGAGAGATACGTTGACAAAAGAGATTGTTTCTAAAGATGGAATTGAAATTTTTATTCAAAATAAATTAAAGCAAATTCAAGAAGAATTATTTACTAAAGCAATTGATTATAGAACAGAACATACAACTGAAGTAAATGATTTTGAAGAGTTTAAAAAAGTTTTAGATACAAAAGGAGGATTTATTTCGGCACATTGGGATGGAACTTCAGCTACTGAAGAAAAGATAAAAGAGCTTACAAAAGCAACAATAAGATGCATTGCGTTAAATAGAGTAGAAGAGGCTGGAAAGTGCGTATTTACTGGGGCTCCGTCAACTGGCAGAGTCTTGTTTGCAAAAGCATATTAAAAAAAATAAAAAAAAATTAACTGGCACTTGCAGGAATAAAAAATAGTTGTATTTTTGCATCCGCATTAGAGAAATAAAATGGTCCGTTCGTCTAGGGGTTAGGACGCATGGTTTTCATCCATGTAACACGGGTTCGATTCCCGTACGGACTACAAAAATCTCAGGCCCGTTCGTCTATCGGTTAGGACGCATGGTTTTCATCCATGTAAGAGGGGTTCGATTCCCCTACGGGCTACAAATTAGTTGTAGATTAGTTTTATAAAATAGAAGTTAGTGTCTCTGATTTTTATTTTATTAGTTAAAACCAAAGTGATTATATTAATTGTGGGAGGTTTTTCTTTTTAGACTAGTAGTTTATAATAATTATTACAATTAAAAAAAGAAGAAAATGGCAAATCATAAGTCAGCTTTAAAGAGAATTAGAAGCACAGAGAAAAAAAGAGTATTAAATAAGTACCAACATAAAACTACACGTAATGCTATTAAAGCAATTCGTATAGCGACTGAAAAAGCTGAGGCATTAGCAAAATTACCTTCAGTATTTTCTATGATCGATAGATTAGCTAAGAAAAACATTATTCATTCGAATAAAGCAGCTAACTTAAAATCAAAGTTAACTAAACATGTAGCAAAACTTTAATTAGTTTTAATATAATATTTTAAAAAGCCTAGCATTTTTGCTGGGCTTTTTTGTTTTATAATTAATTCAGCATTAAAAAGTTGATTTTTATATTAAAATAAAACGTACCTTTGCACCTTCAAAAAAATAGTCAAATGACATCTATTAGAAACATCGCAATTATTGCACACGTTGACCACGGTAAAACTACTTTGGTTGATAAAATTATGTATCACTGTCAATTATTTCGTGAAAACGAAAATACAGGTGATTTAATTCTAGACAACAACGATTTAGAACGTGAAAGAGGTATAACTATTACTTCTAAAAACGTATCTGTAGTTTACAAGGACACGAAAATTAATATTATTGACACTCCTGGTCACGCCGATTTTGGTGGTGAAGTAGAACGTGTACTTAATATGGCAGATGGTGTTTGTTTATTAGTAGACGCTTTTGAGGGACCTATGCCTCAAACTCGTTTTGTATTACAAAAAGCGATTGACTTAGGCCTAAAGCCATGTGTAGTAATCAATAAAGTTGATAAAGAAAACTGTACTCCTGAAGAAGTTCATGAAAAAGTTTTTGATTTAATGTTTGAATTAGGTGCTACGGAGGAACAATTAGATTTTCCAACTGTATATGGTTCTGCTAAAAACAATTGGATGTCTGATGATTGGAAAAACCAAACAGAAAACATTGAGCCGTTATTAGATATGGTTATTGGAAATGTACCTGCTCCTAAAGTTTCAGAAGGAACTCCACAGTTGTTAATTACCTCTTTAGATTTTTCTAGTTTTACAGGACGTATTGCAATTGGTCGTTTAGAGAGAGGTGTTTTAAAAGAAGGAATGCCAATTTCATTAGTAAAAAGAGACGGAAAGATTATAAAATCAAGAATTAAAGAGTTGCATACTTTTGAAGGTCTTGGAAGAAGAAAAGTTGATGAAGTAGTTGCTGGAGATATTTGTGCAATTGTAGGTGTTGAAGGATTTGAAATTGGAGATACTATTGCAGATTTTGAAAATCCAGAAGCATTGCAAACAATTGCAATTGATGAGCCAACAATGAGTATGTTGTTCACAATTAACGATTCTCCATTTTTTGGTAAAGAAGGTAAATTTGTAACTTCTCGTCATATTAGAGAACGTTTAACAAAAGAGTTAGAGAAAAACTTGGCAATGAAAGTTGGTGAGACTGATTCTGCCGATAAATTTATGGTTTTTGGTCGTGGTGTACTTCACTTATCAGTTCTTATTGAAACAATGAGAAGAGAAGGGTATGAATTACAAATAGGTCAACCACAAGTTATCATCAAAGAAATTGATGGTCAAAAATGCGAACCAATAGAAGAGTTAACAATTGACTTACCTGAGAATCTTTCGGGTAGAGCTGTTGAGTTTGTTTCTGTTCGTAAAGGAGAAATGTTAAGTATGGAAGGTAAAGGAGATAGAATGATTGTTAAATTTAATATTCCATCTCGTGGAATTATTGGATTGCGTAATCAATTACTTACTGCTACTGCCGGTGAAGCTATTATGGCCCACCGTTTTATTGGCTATGAGCCATTTAAAGGTGAAATACCAGGAAGAAATAGTGGTTCGTTAATTTCTATGGAAAACGGAAAAGCAATTCCTTACTCGATTGATAAATTACAAGATAGAGGTAAATTCTTCGTTGATCCAAATGAAGAAATTTATGAAGGTCAAGTTATTGGTGAGAACACACGTAGTGACGATATGACTGTAAATGTAACAAAAACAAAAAAATTATCTAACGTACGTTCTTCTGGAGCTGATGATAAAGCTAGAATTATTCCTGCGATTAAGTTTTCATTAGAAGAAGCATTAGAATACATTCAAAAAGATGAATATGTTGAAGTTACACCAAAATCTTTACGTTTACGTAAAATTTATTTAACTGAAAATGATAGAAAGCGTTTTAAGATTTAATGATCTTTAATGTTTTATAAAATATGTATTTTTGAACCACGCTTTTATAGCGTGGTTTTTATTTAAATAAGAATATAATATGGAAATTAAATTAAAATTTGGAATAGACAAACTTCTTTTTGGAATGAAACAAAAAGATGTAGAAGAAATTTATGGAAAGCCAAACTCTCAATATAAAGATGAAGAAGATAATGTGGTTTATGTTTATAATAATCAAAAAGTGCGTTTGACTTTTTATGATGAGGAAGAATTGAGATTGGGTTATATTACTTCTACAAATGAAAGTTTAGAATTATTTGGTAATAAAATAATTGGAGAAAATTGGTCAGATGTAAAAACAATATTGGCCGAAAAAAAACTAACTCAATTTGAAACAGAAGTTGTAGATGGAACAGAAAATTATTTTTTTGAGAATAATTGGCTGTTTGTAAATGTTGATTATGGAAAGGTTTTTAAAATTGAAATAGGTGCAATATTTACGGATAATGAAGACGATTTCGATTGGAAATTTAAGGCATAAAAAAAGCTCCACAATGTGGAGCTTTTTTAATGTTACTTTATTTATTGTTGAGGCATTGTCTCTAACATTTCAACTTCAAATATAATTGTAGAATTTGGTGGAATTACATGTCCAGCACCCTGAGCTCCATATCCTAATTTTGCAGGAATGATTAGTAAAGCTTTGTCTCCATAATTCATATTCTCTAATCCTTCAATAAAACCAGGAATTAAACCTTTCTTTTCACCATATTTAAATGGAAATGGTAAATATTGTTTCGCTGCTGCTCTATTGGGGTCAAGTTTTCCGTTTATTTCAGCTACATCTTCATAACTTGTATCAAATAAATCACCATTTTCTAAAAATCCCGCATAGTGAATATATACTTCTGTTCCATTAGCTGGTTTTTTACCTTCACCTTTAGTTAAAATTTGATAGGTTAATCCAGAAGGAGTTTTTGTTCCACTGGCTTTAACTTTAGCAAATAAAGCTAGTTTGTCGGTCTTTAATTTTGCAGCTTTTTCTGCAGCTTTTTTTTGATTTATCGCTTCAATAGAATAGTAGTCTTTAAATATTTTTACCGCATCAAATTTCTTTGCATCTTTTCCTTTTCTAATAATTGTTATTTTTTCAATTATATCATCTTGTGCAATTGCGTTAACAATATCCATACCTTCAATTACTTCCCCAAATACAGAATGTTTTCCATCTAACCATGGAGTATCTTTATGAGTAATGAAAAACTGACTTCCGTTTGTACCAACACCAGCATTAGCCATTGATAAAACTCCTCCTTTTGAGTGTTTTAAATCATCATGGAATTCATCTTTAAATTTATATCCAGGACCACCAGAGCCATCACCAAGAGGATCGCCACCTTGGATCATAAAGTTAGGTATAACTCTATGAAATTTTAAACCATCATAATATGGTTTACCTTTATATTTTTCTTCAACAAATGGGTTTTTACCTTCTGCTAATGAAACAAAATTGGCAACAGTAATTGGAGTTTTTTCAAACTCAAGTTTTAAAATAATTGTTCCTTTTGATGTTTTTACATCGGCATACATTCCATCTTCTAATTTGTCCGTTGGATTTGTGCAAGAAGTAAATAAAGCAAATAAGCTTAAGAATAAACTTGTCATTGGTTTCATTTTTAAATTAATTAGTTTTTTTGGGTTTCTTTTTTTATATCGTTTACGGTAACAGTACACATTAAAGGTTCATTTGAATCAATTTTTTCATTGTCTCCATGGTAACCAAACCCCATGTGAGAAGGGAATAGAAAAGTTATAGTTTCTCCTTTTTTCATTAATTTTATACCATCTCTTAACCCCATCATAATGTTTTCTTTGTCAACAAAATACTCTTGTGGCTCAAGTTCTTCTTTGGTATAAATTATTTTATTTTTTAAATCTCTTATTTCGTAATTAAAATAAACTATATCACCTCTTTTTGGTAAAATAGTATCATTTTCAGTTTTTACTTCATATTTGTACCAATATCCTTTTGATGAAGCAATGTATTCTTTTAAAGTGTCATTAGCTATAATGCTTTCAATTAATTGTTCCTCTTCAGCTATCAATTTTTTATTTCTTTCGATAGACTCTTTCATAAATGTTCCTGAAGTTTGAGAAACAGGTTTTCTGGCTTGTTGTTTTGAACAACTAGTAAATATGATTCCCAAAAACAGGATGGTTAATATGGAGCGTATGTTCATTTTTTTTCTTTTTCTTTTGCTAAAATAGCAATAAATTGTTTTACAGTTTCTTCTAAGCTTAAAAAAGATTTTCCTCCAGCTGCATTTATATGACCACCACCATTAAAATAGGTTCTAGCAAATTGATTTACATCCACATTTCCTTGAGAACGAAACGAAATTTTAATGATTCCTTCTTCTTTGTTTTCAATAAAAATTGCTGTTATATTAATTCCTTCTAGGCTTAACCCATAGTTTACAATTCCTTCAGTGTCTCCTTTTTTGTAATTGAAAGTATCTAATTCTTCCTGACTTAAAGTGATGTAAGAAGCGTTGTATGCTTTCAATAATGTTAGGTTTTGTAATGCTCTCCCTAGTAATTGTAACCTACTATAAGACGCGTTATCAAATAATAAATTGTGAATTTCACTATTATTGATTCCTTTGCTAATTAAATCGGCAACACAATTATGTGTTTTGGCAGTTGTTTTTGGAAAACGAAAACTCCCAGAATCAGTTGTAATACCAACATATAAACAAGTTGCGATTTCTTTATTTATGATGTGATTATATCCTAATGCGTTTATGAAATCATAAATCATTTCACATGTAGAACCATAATTTGTATCTGAAAAAGTATAAAGTGTATAATTGTCTGGCGCTTGATGGTGATCAATCATTATCATTGGAATCGCTAAAGATTGTAATGCTTTTTCCATAAATTCTCCAGTTCTATGGAGTGCATTGAAGTCTAAAGTAAAAATATAATCACTTGATTTTAAAATTTCAAGGGCTTTATCTGTTTCTTTTTCAAAAATAACTGTATTTTTTACATTTGGAATCCAAGCTAAAAAGTCAGGATACTCATTTGGAGAAATAAAATGAACATCGTGTTTTAATTGTTTCAAGAAATGAAGTAGTCCTAATGAAGAGCCTATTGCATCACCATCTGGATTACGATGAGAAACAATTGTTATTTTTTTAGGTGATTCTAATTCTAATTTTAAGGCTTTTAATTCTTTTTCTTTTAGCATGTTATTTTGATAAATATATTCCAACTCCTACAAAAGCTATTCCAATTATTATTGAAGCAGCAATGTATAAAAGGGAAGTGATGTAGTTTTGAGATTGTAATAAGTTGAAGTTCTCTAATCCAAACGCTGAAAATGTGGTAAATCCACCGCAAAAACCAGTGATTAAAAATAGTTTTAACGATTCGTTATTTGTATTGTTTTTTTGAAGATATCCTATGAAAAGACCTATAAGTAAGCACCCAATAATGTTCACTAAAAACGTAGCGTAATATAATTTAAAAGGCCATATTTTTCCAATACTTACATTTGTTAGATAGCGAATAACGCTACCTAAACTGCCGCCTAAAGCTATTAATATTAGATTTTTAATCATGCTATCTTTTTAAAGCAAAATGACCATTTATAGTTTTGCCATTTGTTAACTCCAAAACAAACCAATAGTCAGTTGAAGGTAGAGGGGTTCCATTAAAAGTTCCATTCCAACCTTGACTTAATGGTGATGTTTGTTTTAGTAATTTTCCATATCTATCAAAGATATAAATTTTACTTGCTTCAAAACCTCTTTTATCTAAATTCTTTATCTGCCAAGTGTCATTATAGCCATCATCATTTGGAGTGAAATATTTTGGATAATCTAAAATGTAAAAAGACATTGTTGTAATTCCGCAACCATTTTTGTCTTGAACATAAACTAAATATTCACCTGCTTCTAAATTGTTAAATACATTTGAATCTTGATAATTTATACCATCTAACGAAAATTCATAATTTCCTGAAGTAGTTATAATCGTTGCAGAATTATTTGAGGTGAAATCATTTATTTGAATTTCATTTATAGAAGCAATCTGGGAACCAACCACAGTAAATATTTTATCTCTAAAACACCCTGAACCATTTTCAAGTGTAACAATATATGTTCCAGGTGAATCAACTGAAATCATTTGTGAGTTTTGAATTGGGTTTGTGTTCCAATTATAAGAAACGAAACCATTTCCTGCATCTAAAATTATTGAGTTTCCATCGCATAAACCTATGCTTTCGTTTACAAGTACTTCATCAAAAACATTTACAACAAGGTTAATTTGAAAATCACTATAACAACCTTGAATATTTGTAATTCTTGCAAAAATAGGTTGTGAATAGGCTGTTGTATTTGTATATGATAGAGGTAAAATGGTATTCGTTGAAGCTTCAAAAAAATCAACTTGATAACTACTTGGTAAGTTTGAGAAAATTTGATT
>JBEDTP010000225.1:0-11126 GCA_040119075.1 Flavobacterium sp. | reverse complement strand
CATTTCATTGATACTCATTACTTTATAATTTATGTAAAGTAAAATAGCAATAACAATAACTAATGGTATGATAGCTTTTTTAGTATTAGACCAAATAAAACGATAAAAGCCTGTATATTTATAATACTGGTGTAAAAGTTGAAATCTTGATTTTTTAGGTTTTTCCATTTGGGTTAATTTGCAGTACAAAATTAATTTGTAATTTTTATAAATACGTTAAAGTATATATAAAAAAATCGGTACAAGGTACCGATTTTATATTATGTAAAATAGGATCTCATTAAAATGCAAGAAAAGCATTATTGTACTCTTTTAAATCCAATAAGTTATTTTTCTTAGATAAGTCAGTTAATAATGATAAGAAGTATTCGAAACTTTCTAAATCATTTTCTTTAGAAATTACCGTAGTAGTTTCAATTTCTTCATCTAAAGGTTCGTCATCTGGAATTCCAATAAAAAAAGCTTTATTGTTTTCTAAATGTTCATATGCTAAACGAAGAGCTTTAGTAACAATAGGATTTTGTTCTTCTAAAGAATATTCTCTAACTTTCTTTAAATCAGTGACGATTGATTCAACTTCAAATTTGTTTTTGATTAAATCTTTTTGAATCTTTTCAATCAATTTTAGTGCATATCTATTTTCCATAAGGCTTTATTTATAAGGAGTACAAAATTAGAGCTAAATACTTTTTTATACAACCTTTTTTTAAGCTATTTTTAATATATTCTTTTTGAACTATAATATACATTATGTAAAATAGAATATTTTTAAATATATAAAAAAGAATTTGTAATTTCGTTGCATAACTGCCGTGTATATGAAAAACCCTATTGCTGAAAGAATAACCGACTTTTTAAAACAGTTTCACCCTTTTTCAAGTATTGAATATGTTGACTTATTAAATATTGCAAAAAGTGCTAGAGTTGTATATTTAGAAAAAAAAGAAATTCTTTTTAAAATAAATGATTCTACACATGATTGTTTTTATGTAGTTGCAAATGGTGCAGTTGGTTTATCATTAACATCAGATTCTGATGAAGTATTAATTGATAAATGTGATGAAGGTGATATTTTAGGTTTAAGACCATTTTTTGCAAAAGATAATTATTTAATGACTGCAAAAGCGCGTGAAGAATCTATTTTATACGCTATTCCTATTGAAGCTTTTAAACCTATTGTAGCCAATAACATTTCTGTTTTAAATTTTGTATTGCAAAGTTTTGCTTCAAATACTAGAAATCCATACGATAAAAGTCATAAAGGAAAATTACTTTCTGAAAACATTATTCATGATGACAATACTACTGAAATTCAACATTTTCAACCTATAAAATATACTTTAAATCCTATTACCGCTTCGCCTAATGATATTGTTAAGTTTGTTGCGCAAACCATGTCAAGTAGAAAAATTGGAAGTATAATTATACATGAAAACCGTTTACCTATAGGGATTGTTACTGATAAAGATTTACGTTCAAAAATTGCAACTGGGCTTCACTCTATTGATGTAACTGTCGATAAAATTATGTCTTCACCTGTAATAACGGTTTCTGAAAATTTATCCATCGCTGAAGCACAAATAATGATGCTAAAATACAATGTTGGTCATTTATGTGTTACTAGAGACGGAACAGTTCATTCTGAAATTACAGGAATTATATCTGAACACGATATCGTTGTTGCACAAGCAAATAATCCTGGTGTTTTATTAAAGGAAGCTAAAAGAGCTAAAAAAGTATCAGAATTAAAGCTAATTAGAGAAAAAATAATTGATTTAATTCAAAATTCAATAGATAAAAACATTCCTATAAACCATATTAGTTCTATTGTTGGCGAAATTAATATTGCAATTACACGAAAAGCAATTGAACTTTCTATTGAAAAAATGGAAACTCCTCCTCCAGCCCGTTTTGCTTGGATAAATATTGGAAGTCAAGGGAGAAAAGAACAATTATTATTAACCGATCAAGATAATGCATTAGTTTTTGAAGATGTTTCTGATGACAAATATGATGATGTAAAAAAATATTTTCTAGAAGTTGGAGAAAAAGTCACTAAAAAGCTTAATAAAATAGGCTATAGTTATTGCGAAGCTCAAATGATGGCAAGTAACCCAATGTGGTGTAAATCGTTAGCAGACTGGAAAAGTCAATTTAAAGGTTGGATTAATACTCCTGGAGACAAAGGCATACTAATTAATACCATCTTTTTTGATTATGACTTTATTTATGGCGATGAAAAATTGATTGATACTTTAACCGAAGTGATTTTTAAAGAATCGAAAGACAATCAAGTCTTTTATGCCTTCTTAGGTGCAGATGCTTTAAAAAACCCGCCACCATTGGGCTTTTTTAGACAGTTTTTAGTTGAGAGTGACGGAGAACATAAAGACAATTTCGATATTAAAAGTAGAGCGATTATATCTCTTGTAGATGCTGCTCGTTTACTTATTCTTAGTTATGGAATTCGAAATATCAACAATACTTCTAACCGATTTTTAAAACTTGCTGAATTAGATCCAAAAAATGCCGTGATTTATGAGGCTTGTGCTGAAGCGTTTTTAGTTTTATTAAAGTTTAGAACAGAAGAAGGATTAAAAAACAGTAACGACGGAAGATATTTAGACCTGAATGAGCTTTCAAAGTTAGATAAAGTAAAATTAAAGAATACTTTTGCTCCTATTAATGAGGTTCAGGATATTATAAAAAATAAATTTCAATTAACTTATTTTACATAATATGAATTGGGATTGGTTTAAAACATTTTCGAAAGAAAACCCTAAATTTTGGGAAAACTATCTTTCATCATTTGAAACTCCATTAAATGATGAAACAAAATATATTGTTTTCGATTGTGAAACAACTGGTTTAAATGTTGAAACGGATAGAATTTTATCTATTGGCGCAATTTCAATTGAAAATAATCAAATTGTCGTTAGTGATTTTATGGAGGTTTTTCTTCAACAAGATGTTTTTAATTCAGATTCCGTTGAATATCATGGTATTTTAAAAGAAGGAAAGGAAGAAAAATTTGTTGAAGCGGAAGCGATTATACGATTTTTGAAATTCGCAAAAAATGCTACACTTGTTGGTCATCACATCAATTTTGATATTGAAATGATTAATGAAGCTTTAAATAGGTTAAATTTAGGAACACTTAAAAATCAATATATGGATATTGGTTTAATGCATCAAAAACTTATTGATGAAATATCTGAAGAAAACATAAGTTTAGATGAACTGTGCAAAATATATAAAATCAAAAAAAATGGCCGTCATACTGCATCAGGAGACGCTTATATAACAGCCTTATTATTTTTAAAATTGAAAAAAAGGTTAAATATTTAAATTTTTCCTTCTTTAATTTCATCTACTATTTCAGGGTTTAATAATGTTGTTATATCTCCAAAATTACTAAAATCACCTTCAGCAATTTTTCGTAAAATTCTTCGCATAATTTTACCTGATCTCGTTTTTGGTAGTCCTTCTACAAATTGAATTTTATCTAATTTAGCAATTGGACCAATTTGATTTGAAATCATTTCGTTAATTTCTTTTGCTAAATTATCTCTATCTCTACCTTCCCCACTTTCTTTTAAAATCACATAACCATATAAAGCATTTCCTTTCACATCATGTGGAAAACCAACAATAGCGCTCTCTGCAACAGCAGGATGTTCGTTTATCGCATCTTCAATAGGGGCAGTTCCTAAATTATGACCGGAAACAATCACAACATCATCTACTCTACCTGTAATTCTATAATAACCAACTTCATCACGTAAAGCACCGTCTCCAGTAAAATATTTTCCGGGAAATGCAGTAAAATAAGTTTCTTTATAACGCTGATGATCACCCCAAATTGTTCTTGCCATACTAGGCCAAGGAAATTTAATACATAAACTTCCTGCTTTTTGGTTACCTTCTATTTCATTACGCAATTCATCCATTAAAACAGGCTGAATTCCTGGTAATGGCAACGATGCATAAGTCGGTTTTGTAGGTGTTACAAACGGAATTGGAGAAATCATAATGCTTCCAGTTTCAGTTTGCCACCATGTGTCTACTAATGGGCAACGTTTCCCTCCAACATGATCATTATACCAATGCCAAGCTTCTTCGTTAATTGGCTCTCCAACAGAACCAATTACTTTTAAAGAATTTAACTGAAATCGTTGTACATAATCTAAACTTTCCTTAGCTAAAGCACGAATTGCTGTTGGAGCTGTATAAAATTGATTGACTTTATGCTTTTGAATTACTTGCCAAAAGCGACTAAAATCTGGATATGATGGAACTCCTTCAAAAATCACAGTGGTTGCACCATTTAATAATGGTCCGTAAAGAATATAAGAATGTCCAGTAATCCAACCAATATCAGCTGTACACCAATACACATCGTTTTCTTCATAATTGAAAACATTCTTAAAAGTATAAGCTGTATTAACCATATAACCTGCAGTTGTATGCACCATTCCTTTAGGTTTGCCAGTAGAACCAGATGTGTATAAGATGAATAAAGGGTCTTCTGCGTCCATTATTACTGCAATATGATTACTTGATGCATTGTCTAATAAAGGTTGAAGATAAATATCTCTTCCATCTTTCATTGTTATAGTTTCATTCGTACGTTTGACTACTAAAACTTTTTCTACACAACTACAATTTTGAAGCGCTTCATCAACAATTCCTTTTAAATTAATGGTTTTATTTCCTCTAAAACCACCGTCAGAAGTAATAACCATTTTACATGCACTATCGTTTATTCTAGAAGCAACAGCAGAAGCTGAAAAGCCAGCAAAAACAACTGAATGTATTGCTCCTATTCTAGCACAAGCTAAAGTAGCAATTGCTAAATCTGGAATCATTGGTAAATAGATACAAACCCGATCTCCTTTTTTAATACCTTGCTCTTGCAATACATTTGCCATTTTAGCAACTCTAACATATAAATCATTATAAGTGATGTGTTGTGCCTTTTCTTCTGGATTATTTGGTTCAAATATAATTGCGGTTTTGTCTCCTCTTTTTGCTAAATGTCTATCAATACAGTTTTTAGTAATATTTACTTTAGCATTTAAAAACCATTTAAACTGAGCTTCTTGCATGTCAAATTCAAAAACTTTATCCCATTTTTGGTACCATGAAAAGTTTTCAAACGCAATTTTATCCCAAAATTTTCTTGGTTCTCTAACCGATTTTTTATAATGCTTAAAGTACTGTTCTAAACTTGGAATTTTATAATAACTCATCTAAAATTGGATTTTTGATTATGAATTGTAAATTTAGTATTTACATTGGTAATCTTCTAAATTTTTTATTTTTTTTCAAAATTAAACGGTATTTTTTTTGTTATTTTATAGGATTAAAATTTCAAAATGCAATTTGATAGCTTAACTACAGAAAGTTCCGTTTTATATAAATTACTTACTGGAACCATTATACCAAGACCAATTGGCTGGGTTTCAACTGTTGATGAAAACGGTGTTAATAATCTAGCTCCTTTTTCTTTTTTTAATGCAGTTGGCGAAGATCCTCCACATTTGATGTTTTCAACCGTGAGAACTGGAAATAAAAATAAAGACACACTTAATAATGTTTTAGCGAACAAACAGTTTGTTGTTAATTTAGTTACGGAAGAAACTGTTGAGCAAATGAACATGACATCTCAAGCTGTTGATTCAAATATTGATGAGTTTCAATTAGCTAACCTCACTCCTATTGACTCTGTCTTTATAAAACCAAAGCGTGTTAAGCAAAGTTATGTCCATTTTGAATGTGAAATGGTGCATCATTATTTTTTAGAAGGTCATAAAAATGGTGGTGCTTGTATTGTTATAGGTAAGATTTTAACTATGCACATCAATGATGAAATTTTAATGGAAGGAAATAGAATTAATTTAGAGAAATACAAACCAGTTGCCCGTTTGGCAGGTTCAAATTATGCTAAAATGGGGGAATTATTTTCAATTAAAAGAGGATAGCTATGAAAACAGATATATTAGAAATAAACGTTGCTTTACAAGTTTCAAAACCTGTAGAGGTAGTATTTGAAGCGATTGTAAATCCAGAAAAAATGTCTAACTACTTTATTTCAAAAGGTTCTGGAGTTATGAAAGAAGGAAAAGAGTTAATTTGGAATTTTCCTGAATTTGATATGGATTACTCGGTTAGAGTTGGTAAAATTGAAGTCAATAAATACATATCTTATTATTGGAATTCAGAAGTAAAAGAACTGTTTGTAGAAATTACGTTAGAATCGCAAGTTAATGGTTCTACTTTAGTTTCTATTAGAGAAACAGGCATGCCAAATGATAAGGAAGGGTTAAAATGGCTTTCTGGAAATTCATTTGGCTGGTCTAACTTCTTAGCTTGTTTAAAAGCCTATTTAGAATACAATATTAATTTACGAAAAGGTGCATTTGATTTTATGCGAAAGGATAATCAATGTACTTAAAACTTATAAAATGAAGATAACAGTAATTGGTGGTGGTCCAGGAGGTTTATATTTCGCTATATTAACCAAAAAAGCAATGCCACATTGCGAAATAAATGTTTACGAACGTAATAAGCCAGACGATAGTTTTGGTTTTGGTGTTGTTTTTTCAGATGAAACACTTGGTGAGTTTTTGACTCGTGATATGGAATCTTACGAGTTAATTCGAAGTAAGTTTGCCTATTGGGACGACATTGTTGTAGCTCGTGATGGTGAATCGGTAAGTGTTGCAGGTAATGGTTTTTGCGGCTGTTCTCGTAAAACTCTTTTACAATTACTACATCAACGTTGTAAGGAAGAAGGTGTAAACTTGCACTTTGAAGCTAATGTAGAAGATTTAACCCAATTTAAAGATAGTGATGTAATTGTTGCTTGTGATGGAATTGGAAGCACAATTAGAACTCAATTTCAAGATGAATTTGAAACAAAAGTGGAACTAAAGAAAAATAAATTCGTTTGGATGGGTTCTACAAAACCACTTGATGCATTTACTTATTTCTTTAGATCTACCCCAAAAGGTTCTTTTGTAGCGCATACCTATCAATACGAAGATGGAATGAGTACGTGGATTTTTGAATGCAGTCCACAAACTTGGGAAAATTTTGGTTTTGATGAGTTTAACGAAGAAGATACAACACAAAAATTAAAAGAAATTTTCAAAGAAGAATTAGATGGACATGGTTTAATTACCAACAAATCACATTGGCGTCAATTTCCGCACGTTACCAACGGTAGATGGTACAAAGACAATATTGTTTTATTAGGAGATGCTAAAGCAACTGCCCACTACTCTATTGGTTCAGGAACTAAATTGGCGATGGAATGTGCTATTGCTTTATCAGACGCTATTGTAGAAAATCCAAATAATATTCCTGTTGCCTTTGAAAGCTATGAAAAAGCAAGAAGGAATCGTGTAGAAATGATTCAATACGCTGCAAATGTATCCTTAGATTGGTTTGAAAATATGGACCGACACATGAAGCATCCATTTTACCAATTATCTTTTGGATGCATGACGCGTTCTAAAAAGGTAACTTTCGAAAATTTAAGTATTCGTGATAAATCTTATACAGATAAGGTTTTAAAAGAATTCAATACTATTAATCAAAATATCATACCGAGCGCAGTCGAGGTCCCAGCTGCTTTTTCAAAGTTTAAACTACGTAATTTAGAATTAGAAAATAGAATTGTTATGAGCCCAATGGGGCAATATTCCGCTGAAAACGGACTAGTGAATGATTGGCATTTAATGCATTATGGAAATAGAGCGATTGGTGGCGTTGGATTAATAATTGCTGAAATGACTGCAGTTTCAGAAACTGGAAGAATTACTTTAGGTTGTACAGGTATGTATTCTAAAAATCAAGTAGTTGAATGGAAAAAAATAACGAATTTTATTCATCAAAATTCAACTTCTAAAATCGGAATTCAATTGGGTCATTCTGGTAGAAAAGGCGCGACAAAAAAACCATGGGAAACCGAAGATTTACAAGATAAATGGAATTTGATTTCTGCTTCTCCAATTGCTTTCAATGAGAATACACCTGTTCCAAAAGAAATGACTTTGGAAGACATGAATACCATTACAGAGCAATTCGTACAAGCTACTATAAACGCAAATGAAGCTGGATTTGATTTGATTGAACTACAAGCGCATCATGGTTTTTTATTAGCTTCCTTTCTTTCTCCACTAACAAACATTCGAAAAGATGAATTTGGCGGAAGCATCGAAAACCGATTAAAATTTCCTCTACGCGTATTTAAAGCCATGCGAGAAGCATTTCCACAAGAGAAACCAATGTCGGTTAGAATATCCGCAACAGATTGGGCAGAAAACGGAATTTCAGAAGATGACGTATTTACAATTTCAACTGCTTTTAAAGAAGCTGGAGCAGATATTATTAATGTTTCAACAGGAAATACAGTCTCAAATCAAAAACCTCAAGTAGGCAGAATGTGGCAAACGCCATTTTCAGATGCAGTAAGAAACACAGTTCATATTCCAACGATAACAACAGGTTACATTCAAGATATTGACCAAATAAACACCATTATTCTTAACGGAAGAGCTGATTTAGTAGCTTTAGGAAGACCTTTATTATTAGATCCTAATTTTGTAAGAAATGCTCAAGCTTATGAAGATTTCAGAACTTCTGATATTCCAAAACAATACATAACAGGAACTTCCCATTTATATCCTTTAAAAGGAAGTGAACGTAAAATGGTAGAAGGAATGAAAAAAGCATTAAAACCTGAAAGTCATAAGATTAAATAATTACAAATTCGGAATTACGAATTATGAAAAAAGATAATGTTGTACAAATTAAGAGCTATGCTTTTGCGGTGAGAATTGTTAAAGTATATCAATTTTTATGTGAAGAAAAGAAAGAATTTGTATTAAGTAAACAATTGTTACGTTCTGGAACTTCTATAGGTGCAAACATTGAGGAAGCAATTGGAGGACAATCTGAAAAAGATTTTTTCGCAAAACTTACAATTTCTTATAAAGAAGCTAGAGAAACACATTATTGGATAAGAATATTAAAAGACACGAATTATTTAAGCAATGAACAGGCAGAAAGATTATTAAAAGATGCTGACGAGCTTTTAAAAATTATAGGCTCTATTCAAAAAACGCTACGTAATTCGTAATTTAAAATTCCTAATTGATTATGATTGATAATTTTACATATAAACATTTACCAAATAAGGAATTACAACCTGACTATTTATTAGAATCATCTCAATTTCAGCAACCTGAAATGCTTAATTGTGTAGACAAACTTTTAGATAATCACATTAAAAATGGTAATGGCAACGCAATTTGCATTCGAACTTTCGAAGAAACTTGGACATATAATGATTTATTTGAAAAAGCCAATCAAATAGCACATGTTTTAGTAGATGATTTGGGTTTAGTATCTGGAAATAGAGTTTTATTACGCTCTGCAAATAATCCAATGATGGTTGCTTGTTGGTTTGCCGTTATAAAAGCTGGCGGAATTGTTGTTGCAACTATGCCTCTTCTTCGTGCAAAAGAATTGACTACCGTTATAGATTGTGCTGAAATCTCTATAGCTCTTTGTGATGCAGATTTAAAAGAGGAAATGGAATTAGTGAATTCTAAATATTTAATGAATATTAGTTATTATAGGAAGAGTGATTTAGAAGCAAAAATGGCTTCAAAACCAACTTCTTTTACTAATTATAACTCAAAATCTAATGACGTTGTATTAATTGGATTTACTTCTGGCACAACAGGTATACCAAAAATGACAGCTCATTTTCATAGCGATGTATTAAACATTTGCGAAGCTTTCCCAAATTACTCTTTGCAACCTACATCTAAAGATATCTTTATTGGTAGTCCACCAATTGGTTTTACTTTTGGATTAGGTGGATTGGTGTTATTCCCTATGTATGTGGGCGCTTCTACTTTTCTATTAGAAAAACCAAGTCCCGATTTACTTTTAAAAGCGATTCAAGATTTCAAAGTCACAATTTGTTTCACTGCTCCTACTGCTTGGCGTGTATTGACTACTAAATTAAACGAATATGATGTTTCAAGTCTAAGAAAATGTGTTTCTGCAGGAGAAACTTTGCCAATTGCAGTATGGGAAGATTGGTACAATGCCACAGGTTTAAAAATTATTGACGGAATTGGTGCAACAGAGTTATTGCATATTTTTATTTCTTCAAATGAAGAAAACATGAAACCTGGAGCAACGGGTTTACCAATAACAGGATATGAAGCAAAAATTATAGATTCAGAAGGAAATGATGTTCCTTTTGGAGAACCAGGAAAACTAGCTGTAAGAGGAATTACAGGTTGCAAATACTTAAATAGAGAAGAAAAACAGAAAGAATACGTTCAAAACGGATGGAATATTACTGGAGACATCTTTAAACAAGATGAAGAGGGCTATTTTTGGTTTGTTGTGCGCGGAGATGATATGATTATTTCATCAGGCTATAATATAGCTGCAATAGAAGTAGAAAGTGTTTTGCTAACGCATGAAAACATCTTAGAATGTGCTGTAGTTGGCCTTCCTGATGCAAACCGTGGCATGTTAGTTTGTGCAAATATTGTTTTAAAGGATAAGTCCAAAGCTTCAGATGAATTTGCAAAATCTATTCAAGATTGGTTTAAAGAAGTTGCTGCACCTTATAAATATCCAAGAATGATTAACTTTATTGAAAATTTACCAAAGACAGAAACGGGTAAAATTCAACGATTTAAATTGAAATAAATGAACAACTATTTTATAAAACACGAAAAAATAAAATTCAGGCATGTAGATTACGCTGGAATAGTATTCTATCCACGGTTTCTAGAAATGCTGAATGATTTAGTAGAAGATTGGTTCGAAGAGGCTTTAGACCGACCTTTTTCTAAAATGCATGAAACAAACGGAATTCCAACGGTTGATTTGAAAATACAATTTAAAAAAGCAGCTCGTTTAGGAGAAATTCTAACTAAAAAACTTTGGGTTAAAAACCTTGGTGGCGCTTCTATACTTTGCGGATTTCAATTTGAAGATGAAAATGGAAAAACTTGTTTAGAAGGAGAAGTTACGCTTGTTAACGTTACGTTTGTTGAAGGACGAGACAACATTAAATCAGAAGCGTT
>JBEDTP010000224.1:0-11200 GCA_040119075.1 Flavobacterium sp. | reverse complement strand
GTAACAAGAATTCTTTATCCAATAAACAAATCTTATTTTGCACTATATAATGTTTTTGTTATTGATCCCTTATATACTATTTGGTTATTAATTGGCTGCATTACTTTGCTTATTATGAAAAATAGCAATCCTAGTCGAGTTGCTGTGATTAAATATTCGTTAGTGCTTTCTACTGCTTATTTGGTTTTTGGATTATGCGTGAATTTATATGTAAAAAATCATTTTGAAAATGAATTGGAAAGGCAAAATATTGCTTACGAAAAAATTAAAATTGTTCCAACACCTTTCAATACGATTCTTTGGCAAGGAATTATAAAAACCAAAGAAGGTATTTATTTCTCCGATTATAGTCTATTTGACAGTAGAAACACATTGCATTTTCATTACGAAAAAAACGATACTGATTTTATTGCAGAAAAAATGAAAATTCCCGAGTTGACTCCTTTTTTTAATTTTACCGAAGGCTTTGCATTGGCTCGGAAAGAAAATAATAAAATGATGATTTACGGTACAAAATTTGGCCCAATGAATATAGAAAAAGGAAAAGCAAATTTCATTTTTCCTCTAACTTTCAATGAAGATGGTAGCTACGTATTAAGTCAAAAAAAACCCGATAATTTTAATGAAATATTTAAAAAACTATTTATACGCTTAAAAGGAAATTAAAATGGAACCCAGAATTAAAACTATACTAGCCAAAAAAACAATTGGTTTTTCAATTAAAACAACCATGGCAAATGACCAAACAGTAAAAATTTGGCAACAACTTATGCCCCGATTAAAAGAAGTAAAAAATGCTGTTAGTGCCGATTTGTTTTCACTACAAGTATATAATGGAGAATCATTTGAAGAATTTACTCATACAACTGAATTTACAAAATACGCTTTAGTGGAAGTTAAAAATTATGATTTTATACCAGAAGGATTTAAAAAATTTGAAATTCCTGCTGGCAATTATGCTGTTTTTATTCACAAAGGTACAAGTACTGATTTTTACAATACTTCTCAGTATATTTATGGAGAATGGCTTCCAAAATCAAATTACAAATTAGACGAAAGGCCTCATTTTGCAATTATGGGCGATAAATATTTAGGTCATGAGAATCCAGAATCTGAAGAAGAGGTTTGGGTACCGATAATTTAAATTATTATATTATGAAGAAAGGCATGATTTTTATTTTTGCTTTATTTTTGCTCCATAGTCCTAACCTATTTGCTCAATCAGACAGTCAGGGACATGAAAAGTGGGAATATATTTTAGAAGATACAGGCGATGTACTACAGTTCGCTTTACCTCTTAGTGCTGGTGTTATGACACTACTTCATGAAGATTACCAAGGAACTAAAAAATTTGCGTTTTCCTATGCTACTACATTAGCCCTTACCTATTCATTAAAATACATCACTAAAAGAAAAAGGCCTGAAGGTCGTTCGAGTTATGATTCATTTCCTTCTGGTCATACTTCTTCCGCATTTTCTGGAGCTTCATTCATACAAAGAAGATATGGATGGAAATATGGAATTCCAGCATATTTTTTAGCTAGCGTAACTGGTGTTAGTCGAATGGAAGGACCAGACGGTTTTCATGATATTTGGGATGTACTTGGCGGAGCAACTGTGGGTATTGGAAGCACGTATTTATTTACAAAACCTTACAAAAAACCCCAACTGCAAATTGGATTTTCAGGAAATAAGAATTATAAATTACTAACTATCGTTTACGAATTTTAATTTTCTAAAACTCTATTTATTTGTACAAATCGTCTTGAATAATAATCTTCATTGCTAGACGAAATAATAACTCCAGACGAAGTTGAAGAATGAATAAATTTAATTTCATTCTCTGTAACTTCTGTTATCATTCCAACGTGACTAATTGTTCCTCTTTTGTTTGTGGTAAAGAAAATTAAATCGCCTTTTTGAGCTTTACTTTTTGGAACTTCAAAACCATATTTTGCCATTTCATGAGACGATCTTGGCAAAGTAATATTTAACTCTTGAAAAGTAGTAAACATTAAACCAGAACAATCAAACCCTTTTGAAGTAGTTCCGCCGCTTCTATAACGCGTTCCTAAATTATTAGAAGCTTTACCAATTAAAAATTCAGCTTTTGCAAGTATATTTGCATCAATTGGTTTTTCGTTTTCAATATTTTTTACTTCAGGCTCAACAAATACTATTATTTCTTTTTTCTTAATCACTAAATCAGTTCCTATAAGTAAACCATCAACTATTGTTGGATTTAAACGTTCTAATTCAGCAATGGTTATTTTATATTTTTTAGAAATTCCGTATTTTGTTTCTTTTGGTAAAACCTTATGTACAATTTCATTTTCAGATGAAGTTGTTTCTGTAGATTCAGCCACAACTATCGTTGGGTTATCTTGAGTTGTTTCTAATTTTGGCACTGAAACAATTTTATCTTTAGATAAATTCAACTCATCACCAATTTTTAAATTTGCTGATGAAATCGTTGGGTTTAAAGCTTCCAATTGTTCTACCGTTATTTTGTATTTTTTGGAAATACTATAAAACGATTCGCCTTTGCTTACTTTATGGTTTTCGGGGATTTCAACTAAACTTACAGCTTGTTGTTTTCCTTTAGTAGGAATAACTAAAACCGTTTTTAATTGTAATGGTTTCCCTTTCACCGTCGGATTCAATTCATAAATCGCAGCTTCTTTAACATTGTATTTTTTAGCAATAGAATATATCGATTCACCTTGTACGACTTTATGCTTCACACTATTTTGTGCAAAAACTCCAGTCGAAACAAAAATTAAAACGATTATCCAATTATTAAAAAACCTCATTATCTAACAGTTAAGCTTAAACTTACTTCTTTTAGAAAGCGCTGCAAGATAAAGAAACTAAAGATTGTATTTTATGTTTTAACTTTATTTTAAATGATGGAGTTTTATTTGTCATTTCGACGTTAGGAGAAATCTCAAAAGAGAAGAAAATAAAATTTAAAAAAAAACGAAATTTTTTATTGAGATTCCTCCTAACGTCGGAATGACAAAAATGTATGAAACAAAATTGTATAAAAAAACCACCTTTCGGTGGTTTTTGTTTTATAAAGGAATATTTCCGTGTTTACGTTTTGGCGTATCTACTGTTTTATGTTCTAAAACACTAAACGCTTTTAGTAACTTTCTACGAGTATCTTGTGGCAAAATAACTTCATCTATAAAACCACGTTGTGCTGCGCTGTATGGATTGGCAAATTTCTCTGCATATTCTGCTTCTTTTTCTAAAAGTTTTGCTTCATGATCCGTTGCTTCTGCAATTTCTTTCTTAAAGATAATTTCCGAAGCTCCTTTTGCACCCATTACCGCAATTTCGGCACTTGGCCAAGCAAAGTTAAAGTCGGCACCAATATGTTTCGAGTTCATTACGTCATACGCTCCACCATAAGCTTTACGAGTAATAACCGTTACTTTTGGAACTGTAGCTTCACTTAACGCGTATAATAATTTTGCTCCGTGAACGATAATTCCGTTCCATTCTTGGTCAGTTCCTGGTAAAAATCCTGGTACATCTACCAATACTAATAATGGAATATTAAACGCATCACAAAAACGTGTAAAACGTGCTGCTTTTATAGACGAGTTTACATCTAAACAACCCGCTAAGAACATAGGTTGGTTCGCTACTACTCCAACGCTTCTTCCGCCAATACGTGCAAAACCTACAATGATATTTTCGGCATAATTTTTATGAATTTCGTAAAATGACTCTTCATCAATTATACCTTTTATTACATCGTGCATATCATAAGGCTTATTCGCATTATCGGGAATAAGACTTGTCAATTGCTCACGAACCTCATCGTTTAATTCGTAAGGTAATTTCGTTGGTAATTCTTTATTACTTTGAGGTAAATAGCTCAATAATCGTTTTAAATCTTCTAAACATTCAATATCGTTTGTAGACGTAATGTGCGCCACACCAGATTTTGTAGAATGTGTACTTGCTCCTCCTAATTCTTCCGAAGTTACTTCTTCATTCGTTACTGTTTTAACAACACTTGGTCCGGTTACAAACATATAACTACTTCCTTCTACCATCATGGTAAAATCGGTCATAGCCGGAGAATACACTGCTCCACCAGCACAAGGTCCCATAATTGCAGAAATTTGCGGAATAACTCCAGAAGCTTGTACGTTTTTATAGAAAATATCGGCATAACCACCTAAAGAACGAACACCTTCTTGAATACGCGCTCCACCAGAATCGTTTAAACCAATCATAGGAACATTTGCTTTTAAAGCCATGTCCATTACTTTACAAATTTTCTCAGCATGTGTTTCTGACAATGCTCCACCAAAAACGGTAAAATCTTGTGCAAAAACATACACTGGTCGCCCGTTAATGGTTCCGTAACCTGTAATTACACCATCACCGTAATAGATTTCATTTTGCATTCCGAAATCGGTAGTTCTGTGTGTTACCAAAGCACCAATTTCTTCAAATGAACCTTCGTCCATCAAATAATTAACACGCTCACGAGCCGTTAATTTTTTCTTTTCGTGTTGCTTTACTATTCTTTTTTCACCTCCACCTAAATAGGCTTGGGCTAATTTATCTTCTAATATTTTTATTTTGTCTTGCATAGTTTTAAAAAATTGCCCTTCGACTGCGCTCAGGGTGACAGAAATTAGCATTCAGAAATCTCTAAAAAACTAATTACTAGTTACTTTTTACTAATCACTAATTTATTGGTAAGCGTAAAACTTTTTGGTCTTCTAAATATTTTTTCAACGCTACTAAAGCTGCAATTTCTGCCTCTTTTTCGGCTTGTGCTTTTAGTACTTCTGCATCGTAGTACTTCTTTACGAAATGGGTATCAAAATCTCCAGAACGGAAAGCTTCATGTTCCATTACAAAAGTTCCGAAAGGCAGTGTTGTACTAATTCCTTCAACTTTGTATTTAGCAATCGCTTCAATCATTAACTCAATTGATTCTTCACGTGTTTTTCCATAGGTAATTAGCTTTGCCAACATTGGATCGTAATAAATAGGCACATCCATACCTTGTTCGAAACCGTTATCTACACGGATTCCTTTTCCAACCGGAAGTTCATATACTTCAAGATTTCCAACACTTGGTAAAAAGTCGTTTAATGGATCTTCTGCATACACACGTAATTCCATTGCATGACCTGTAATTTGTAAGTCTTCTTGTTTTACAGTCAATTCTTCACCACGAGCCACACGAATTTGCATTTCTACTAAATCTATTCCTGTAATTAATTCCGTTACCGGATGTTCAACTTGCAAACGTGTATTCATTTCTAAGAAATAGAAATTTTTATTTTCGTCTAATAAGAATTCAACAGTTCCAGCTCCAATATAATCACACGCTTTTGCCACTTTAACCGCAGCTTCACCCATAGCTTTACGAATTTCAGGCGTTAACACTGATGAAGGTGCTTCTTCTACTACTTTTTGATGACGACGTTGTACAGAACATTCTCTTTCGAAAAGATAAAGGATATTTCCGAAACCATCTGCCATTACTTGAATTTCTATATGACGAGGAGAACCTACATATTTTTCAATAAATACAGAACCGTCTCCAAAAGCAGAAACAGCTTCAGAAACCGCACGATTCATTTGCGATTCAAATTCGGCTTCGTTATTTACCACACGCATTCCTTTACCACCACCACCTGCTGCTGCTTTAATTAAAATTGGAAAACCAATTTTAACCGCTACTTCTTTTGCTTTTGGAATATCGGTAATTGCTTCATCCACACCAGGAACCATAGGAATATCATAATCTTTAACCGCATCTTTGGCTGCTAATTTATTCCCCATCATGTGCATAGCTTTCGACTTAGGCCCAATGAAAGTGATGTTGTTTTTTTCTACTAAATCGGCAAAATCTGCATTTTCACTTAAAAATCCATATCCAGGATGAATTCCGTCTACATTAAGTTCTTTACAAACTTCAATTATTTTATCGCCTCTTAAATACGACTGACTTGAAGGTGCTTCTCCGATACAA
The DNA here is from genome assembly GCA_040119075.1 of Flavobacterium sp. GTDB lineage: Bacteria > Bacteroidota > Bacteroidia > Flavobacteriales > Flavobacteriaceae > Flavobacterium. The sequence continues at coordinate 5,187 of JBEDTP010000224.1, read as the reverse complement.
ACTGCTTCATCTGCAAATTTTACGTGTGGTGCATTTCTATCGGCAACCGAATAAACAGCAACGGTTTTTATTCCCATTTTCTTTGCTGTTTGCATTACTCTTATGGCAATTTCACCACGATTTGCTACTAATATCTTTTTCATTTTATTCGAATTCAATTAATAAAGCTCCTTTTTCTACCGCTGCGCCTTTTGACATAGTAACCGATTTGATTACACCATTACGAGGCGATAAAATACTATTTTCCATTTTCATGGCTTCTAGTATTAATAAAGGATCGTTTTCCTTCACTTCTTGTCCAACTGCTACAGAAATTTCCAAGATTAATCCTGGCATTGGTGCTTTAATTGCATTTATTTGTTTAGATGTACCAACTTCAAATCCCATTTCTTTTATCAACATATCTAAAGCATTTGCAATTGCAACGGTATAGGTTGAATTGTTAACTTTAACTGTATACGTTTTATTGATAAAATCGGTCGCGATAATTTCTGCTTGGTAAGGGGTGTTGTTTTTTAAAATGTGAAATTTATTTTTCTCAACACTTACAGCATCTAATTGAGAAACAACATCATTCTCAACATCAAATTGAAAAGTATTGTTTACGTTCAGTTTATAATGATTACTCATATTTTTACTTTTAAGTGGCGTAAAAATAAGGAAAAGAAAGGATAATGAAAACTTGTATTGAATTAATTGCTTATTTTTTTAAATAGACTTTTATTAAATCATATAAAATGTTTTTATCAATAGGTTTTGAAATAAAACCATTAAAGCCAAGTTCTTTTATTTTATCTAGTTCTTCTTGAAAAGAATAAGATGTTTGAGCTATAATTGGTATATTTTTATTAAACGTTCTAATTTGTTTAAAAGCTTCATAACCATCCAGATTTGGCATACGAATATCCATTAAAACCAAGTCTATTTCTTTGTTATTCTTACAAAAATCTACCGCTTCTAAACCATCTAATGCTCTTATAATATTACAATCTATACCTTTAATTATTTTTTCAATTAATAAATAATTAATGTTGTCGTCTTCCGCAACAAGAATTACTACTTCATTACCTAAACTTTTTGGGATTTTTGAATTAAATCCTTTTTCTTCAGATGTAATTTCATCAGCCAATTGAAAAGGAATTGAAAATTTAAATGTTGATCCAACACCTACCTTTGATTGAAAATCAATTGTACCGCCTAACATTTCAATATAAGCCTTAGAAATTGCTAAACCTAATCCTAAACCTTCATTAGCAGAAATACCTTTTGTACTTATTTTGCTAAATCTTTTAAATATTTTTTCTTTGAACTCTTCAGGAATTCCTATTCCAGAATCCTGAACACTAAAATAAACTTTATTGTTTTGCTCGTCTATTTCACAATCTAAAATAACAAAACCTTCATTTGTAAACTTGAATGCATTTAAGATTAAGTTTGATAGAATTTCTTTTAACTTCACACCATCCGTTGTAATATTAACATTTAGTGATTTTTTAGGTTTTTTAAACTTAAATTCAACTTCTTGTTTCTTATTAAGAACTTTTAGTATTTTCACTAAACTAGAAGTTAACTCTTCAAGATTAACAGTTTCTTTATTTGGTTTTATTAAATTTGAATCAATTTTTGACATTTCAACAAGGTCGTCAATTATTTCTAACAAATTATTTCCACTTTCCTTTATTACATCTAAACATTCGCTCTTTTCTTGCTCTGAAATATTTGGGCTTCTCAATATATCAGTAAAACCCAAAATTGCATTCATTGGAGTTCTTATTTCATGAGATAAATTCATTAAAAATGAAGATTTCAAATTATCACTTTCTTCTGCTTTAGTTTTAGCAATTTCCAATTGCTCAGTTTTTAATTTATTTTCTTCAAAAAGAATCCCCAGATATCTAAATTCTCCCTTGATATTTTTTAAGGCTTTAATTGAAGAGACATCACCATCCTTTAATATTCTCTTCATAAATCCCAGCGGAAGTTTTGCCCATCTATTGGCATAAAAACAATAAATAAACCATGAAAATATTATTGCAAAAGCCATAATAAGCAATATGGTTTTTGTTATCCAAAAATCAATATTATAAGCTCTTTTAAAAAACAATTTTGAAATTATTCTGTCTTGATAGTCGTTTAAAGGAATTATAGAGTAAACGGTTTTAGAAACTTTTTCTTTTCCTGAATAAAAACTGATATTTGAACTGCTAATTTTTTCAATGTTTGCAAAATATTCATTATCTAAAAGACGAACCATAAAAAAACAACCTGCTGGTTTTGTTTTATTTTTATATGGATCATTTGACGGATGAATTGTAGCACCATACACTTCAACAATACCTTCTGGAACTTTATGATAAAACTTGTCTACTTTTTTCTTTAATAATTTTTGAATTACAGCTTTAGAAATTATGTTTTTTGACTTAATCTTTGGAGTTGACACTTCCGTTATTAATTCTCCATTTACATTATAAACCGAGATATATTCAAGTTTATAAGTGTCAATAACATTTACTACTGAAGCATTAAACCAATTTAAATCTTTGGTTTCTATAAAATCTACAAATTCATCCCAATAAGTAACATCAATTGCAAGTGAGGTATATGACTCCGCATTTAATTTTAATAGAGATTGAATCTCGTTATTATATATTTCTTTACTTGAATTGTATATTTCTTTTTCTTGAATACGCATATAAAAGTACAACCCAATAACCAAAAGCAGTAAACTTAATGAAACTATTGAGAGTAAACCTATAACTTTTGTATAAGTTGATACCGTTCTATTTTTAAAAGATAAAATCAAAATATTTAATTTAATTAAATATATGAAATATTAACAACAAATAAGTTAAATATGTAAATTTTACTTAATAATTTAACCAAAAACTACAACACCAATAAACCATTCATTTTTAAAGTATTCATAATTTTTGAATACCAAAACAGTTCAAAATCTTCAAAATCAGACTCAAAATCAGCCTTTAATTGCTGAAACGTCATTCTTTTTTCATTAGCAATTGAAATAGTTTTTAGTTTTTCTAACAACCAATTGCCTTTATCATGTTCCATTGAAATTTCGAATGAATGAGTTTTCTGATGAAAAGTAAACTTCATCATTTCCCAAGAATATCCTTTTTTAGATTTGGTAAATTCTTCCACTAATGGAATTCCTCCTGTCCAAATAATTTTAGCATTTGGTTTTGTTGAAAAAACAGTTTCTTTTTGAAGTGCATTTTGAATAAAATCAGGGTCAATCTTGGTACGAGGAATTTTAAAATCGAACCAATCTTGTAAATCATAATCAAAACAAATGCCATGCATGTAATTGAATAGCGATTTCTTTAAACCATAACTGAACTTATCGTGTTCAATTCCGGTTTTATCAGTAAAAGCGACATCGTTATTCGCAAAAGTAATTTCATTGGTAACCGGAATAACACCAAAAGCTTCCGGGTTAATTCCAACCGGACTGTGCGCTGTCATGGCAAATTGATGCCAAAAACCAGATTGCAAAACGCCAATTTCAAACAACTGACGAACCATTTCTAAACTATCAATCGTTTCTTGAACCGTTTGCGTTGGATAACCGTACATTAAATAAGAATGCACCATAATTCCGCTTTCAGTAAAATTGCGTGTCACTTGTGCTACTTGTTCAACCGTAACTCCTTTATCAATTAATTTTAATAACCTATCAGAAGCTACTTCTAAACCGCCAGAAACGGCAATACAGCCTGACAATTTTAGTAACAAACATAAATCTTGAGTAAAACTTTTTTCAAATCGAATATTGGTCCACCAAGTTACAGATAAATTTCTTCGGAGAATTTCAAGAGCTACTTCACGCATAAGAGCAGGAGGTGCAGCTTCATCTACAAAATGGAATCCGTTTTCACCAGTTTGAGCGATTAACTCTTCCATTCTGTCTACTAAAATGGTAGCAGCAATAGGTTCATAAATCTTTATATAATCTAAAGAAATATCACAAAAAGTACATTTTCCCCAATAGCAACCGTGCGCCATTGTCAGTTTATTCCAGCGACCATCGCTCCACAAACTATGCATTGGATTTGCAATTTCGATAACCGAAATGTATTTATCTAAAAGTAAGTCGGAATAATCTGGCGTTCCTACTTCGCTTTGTTTGTAATCGTGTTTAGTGGTGTTATTTTTATAAACGACTTCGTTATTTTCTAATAAGAATGTTCGTTTGAAGTGGTTCTCAACTGCGCTCGAAATGACAAAATTGTGTAATAATTCAACTGGTAATTCACCATCATCCAAAGTAATGAAATCGAAAAACTCAAAAACACGTTTATCTTTTAATTGACGTAGTTCAGTATTTGGGAAACCGCCGCCCATTGAAATTTTAATTTCATGATAATTTGCTTTTATAAATTGGGCTGAACGAAAAGCACTGTATAAATTCCCAGGAAAAGGAACTGAAATCAGTATTAACTTTGGGTTAACCGTTTCTAGTCTATTTTTTAGAATTCGTAATGTAATTTCATCAATATAAGTTGGTACACTTTGCAACTCATTATACAATTCATCAAACGAATTGGCACTTCTACCTAAACGCTCTGCATAACGACTAAATCCGAAATTTTCATCGATGCATTCTATAATAAAATCAGATAAATCTTCTAAATATAAGGTAGCCAAATGCTTTCCTTTATCTTGCATTCCCATAGAACCAAAAGCATATTCCAAATCATCTAATTGTGCAAAACGAGAAGCTTCGGGTAAAAAATTTCCTGCACAAATTTGGCGCGCTAATGTGGGCTGCTTTCCTTGTAAAAACTCAATAACATTATCTATTGTTTTTATGTATTCGCTTTGTAAAGAGTAAATTCTACTAGAGTTTGGCGCCATCTCGACTGCGCTCGATGTGACAAATTGAAAAACATCTTGTAAACCTTGTTTAGAAAATAATTCTAAAATTACTTCAATACCTAAATCCATTTGGTGTGCCGAAATGTTTTTGGTATTCAAAAAACCTTTTAAATAAGCCGTTGCTGGATACGGTGTATTCAGTTGGGTAAAAGGAGGAGTTATTAATAGAATGTCTTTCAAAGGTTTAAACTTTATTTTTATTGGCAACCTTTGTATCACTTCTCAAAACTGATATTTGCTTGTGCAAAAGGAATGTCTTTGCAAAGGTAGAATTATTTTCTGCAGGTTTAT
>JBEDTP010000223.1:0-11533 GCA_040119075.1 Flavobacterium sp. | reverse complement strand
GATATAGATAAATATTATGGACATGAAGGATTCTTTTATAAAGTAAATGGAACTGAGATGAATTGTTTAAATTGCACTGAAGATGAAATTGAAATTAACGAAGATGAGAATTCAGATGCTTCTACAACACTTTATTATGATGAAAATGGTATTTTAATAAAAAAAGTAATCAATTCAAAAAAAGCAATTGAAGAAATTAAAGACGAAATCAAAAGTGAAGTTCAAAAAATTAAAGTAGAAATCAACTAAACTAATTAAACATGAAAACAACAATTAAATTATTCGCTCTATTTTTATTCATTGGTTCTACATCGTGTAACTTAAATGCAAATTTTGGAAATGGTATTGACGGTAGCGGAAATGTAATTACAGAAAAAAGAAATATCAACCAAGAATTTACTAAAATCACAGCAAGTACAGGTGTAAATGTTATCGTTGAACAAGGAAGTCCTACAGAAGTTGAAGTTGAAACAGACGATAATTTAATTGAATATGTGGTTACTGAAGTTGAAAACGGAACTTTGAAAGTTAAAATAGAAGGAAACATTAATTTGATGACGACAATAAATGTTAGAGTTAAAACAAAATCAATTTCTAGTTTAGAATCATCAAGTGGCTCTTCAATCACATCTAAAAACATTTTAAACGGAACTTCTATAGCATTAAAATCTAGCAGTGGTAGTGAAATAGATGTTGAGTTAGAATATGAAAATGTAAATTGCGAATCTACTAGCGGAAGTGATTTAAAAGTTTCTGGAAAAACATTGCGCTTGGAAACAAAATCATCTAGCGGCAGTGAAATAAACGCAAGTAATCTTGCTGCAAACGACGTATATGCACAATCAACCAGCGGAAGTACTACTACTGTAAAACCAATTGTAAAGTTAAGTGCCAAAGCATCAAGCGGAAGCTCTATTGATTATGTTCAAGAACCAAAAAACGTATCAAAAGAAGAAACTTCTGGAGGAAGTGTATCGAAAGAATAATGATTAATCGTGGCATTTAACAAACAATTAATATAAAATTAACAGCCTTAAAAGCACTATTAATTAATTTTACAAAACACAATTAAAAACTATAAAAACAATAACCATGATAAAACTAGTTGTCCAAATAATAGAATTTGTATTTACTTTTATCATTAGTATCATAGAATCTATATTTTAAATAATAAAGTAATACAAAATTTAAACATCAGTCCTAACACTGATGTTTTTTTTTATATTTGTTTAAAATGTAATTCAAAACGTGTCTGTATAATTTTAGAATTTGGAACGATTCTTGAATTAATCATTAAAACAAATAAACTATTACAATGAAAAAAATTACACTTTTACTTTTGTTAGTCCTTACAAGCTCAACAATATATGGACAAAAGAAAGAAAGAATTAAAGGATCTAAAATCGTTACTCTTAGCATCAAAAAATTAGAAAATTTTGAAAATATTGATGTCGAAGATAATTTAGAAATTTATTTAGTAAAAGCAGATTCAGCTTCATTGGAAATTGAGGCAGATGATAACTTGCATGACATTATTAATTATACAGTTCTAGGTAATACATTAAGAATAAATTCTTTAAAAGATGTTTATGGAGAAAAAAAGTTTTCTGTTCGAATAAACTATACAGATAATTTAAAACTTATTACAGCCAAACACGATACTAAAATTCACGCTTTAGCTGATATTCAATTAGAAAATATTACCGTAAAAAATTATGATAATTCTCGTTCTTTTTTAAATGTAAAATCTAAGTTTTTTGCAATTATGTTAAATGATAAGTCAGAAGCAGAACTAAATGTAAAAGCAGATAACACAACTATTGAAGTAAGTAAAGATGCAGAATTAAAAGCATTAATAGCTTCTCCAGAAGTTAAAATAGATTTGTACCAAAAAGCAAAAGCCACAATAGAAGGAGATGCTTCTATTGCAAAAGTACGATTAGATAATAGTTCTGATTTAATAGCTAAAAAGTTCACAATCTCTAATTTAGATATAACTGTAGAAAGTTATTCAAAAGCAAGTGTAAATGTTACTAAAAACATTAAAATATCTGCAGCTGGTAAATCGGAAATTGAATTACTAAGTGAACCAAAAATTGAAATTGTAAAATTTACCAACAATACTACCTTGTATAAAAAAGAAAAATAAAAATGTTTAATACATTCATTAAATATGTTTTAATTATAAGCTTTTCAACTATAATATATAGTCAAGAGAAAAAACAGTTTCCAAATGACTTTTTTGGTATTTATAAAGGAAAATTAGAAATTTCAAATCCAAATGGTTCTCAATCTATTGATATGGAATTTCACTTATTACCTTCTGATACAGTTGGTAAATACCATTATACAATTGTATATAAATCAGACAAAATAAATCAGGAAAGAAAGTATACTTTAATTGAAAAAGACAAAACAAAAGGTCAATATATAGTTGATGAAAATAACGGGATTTTGTTAAATGCGTTTTTAGCAAACAACACACTTTATTCCATTTTTGAAGTAGAAGGAAGTTTACTTACAACTACCGAGCATTTTTACAAAGAGTATTTGGATTTTGAGATTATGTATTCTAAAAAAGATTTGGCCACAAAGTCAAATGAAGATTCAGATAACAAAACAGAAGTGATTTCTTATCCAATCGGAGCCGTTCAAAAAGCAAGATTATATAAACATTAAAAAAGAGTCCAAATTTGGACTCTTTTTTATAAACTAATAGTTTAATTAATCTTTAGAAGCTAAATAACGTTCTGCATCTAAGGCAGCCATACAACCCGTACCAGCAGCAGTAACTGCTTGCCTGTACACATGGTCAGCAGCATCTCCGCCTACAAAAACACCAGCAACATTAGTTTTAGAAGTTCCAGGGATATTTTTAATATAACCTGTTTCGTCTAAAGTAATATAGTCTTTAAATATGTCCGTGTTAGGTTTATGACCAATAGCTACGAAAAATCCAGTTGCAGGAATTTCAGTTAACTCTCCAGTAATATTATTTCTCAACCTTACACCAGTAACTACTTGTCCATCACCTAAAACCTCATCAGTTTCAGTATTGTACATAATAGTAATGTTTTCAGTTTTACGAACGCGCTCAGCCATAATTTTAGAAGCCCTAAATTCATCTCTTCTTACAACCATTGTAACTTTAGTACAAAGCTTAGATAAATAATGAGCCTCTTCACAAGCACTATCCCCAGCTCCAACAATTACAACTTCTTGGTTTCTATAAAAGAATCCATCACAAACTGCACAAGCAGAAACCCCTCCTCCTAATTGTAAATATTTTTGTTCAGAAGGTAACCCTAAATATTTAGCAGAAGCTCCAGTTGAAATAATTACAGTTTCAGCATGAATTTCTTTAGTTTCATTAATCCAAACTTTATGAATTTCTCCACTAAAATCAACTTTTGTTGCCCAACCATCACGAACATCAGTTCCAAAACGTTGTGCTTGACCTTGTAACTGAATCATCATTTCCGGTCCCGTTACACCATCAACATAACCAGGGAAATTTTCCACTTCATTCGTAGTTGTTAATTGACCTCCAGGTTGCGTTCCCTGATATAAAACAGGATACATATTAGCTCTAGCTGCATAAATTGCTGCAGTATAGCCCGCAGGACCAGAACCTATTATTAAGCATTTTACTTTTTCAATTGTATCTGACATAATCTCTTTGTTATTTTTTTTGAAGTTCCAAAAGTAATAAATTTGAAAGTATTGAAGTGTTATATAAATTACAAAATTTTAATTTATTATTACTTTTATAAACAATTTTGAATTTGTTATAAAAAGAAAAAGTCTTACTTCTCAGTAAGACTTTTGTCGGGGTGGTACTGCTTCAAGCAGCACGACCTCCTGCTCAATTTGATTAATTATCAAAATCATCTAAATATCGTTTAGCTCCTCTACCTTTTATTTTCTTTTCTAACGACATTGCTTCAGACCTTGTTGAAACTTCAAAAAATCGAACCAAATTCCAAGGCAAACCAAGTTTAGTTGATTTAACAAAACCCGAATTATGTCTAATCAACCTATCTTCTATATTATTTGTTTGACCAACATAATATTTTGCTTTTGAAGCACTAAATAAAATATAAACAAAAAACATATTCAACTATAATTCAAATAAAAAGAAAAAGTCTTACTTCTCAGTAAGACTTTTGTCGGGGTGGCAGGATTCGAACCTGCGGCCTCCTGCTCCCAAAGCAGGCGCGATAACCGGGCTACGCTACACCCCGTATTAGCGAGTGCAAATATACTTCTATAAATTATATCTACAAATTATTTGCGCCTTTTTTTAAAAAAATTATCAAGCATAATTAAAATCAAAATGATTAAATTTGTCAAAAATAATACAACTATGTTAATCATTGGAATTGCCGGAGGTACTGGAAGTGGAAAAACAACAGTAGTTCACCAGATAATGAACGAATTACCCGCAACTGAAGTCGGAATTATTTCTCAAGACTCTTATTATAAAGAAACACACCATTTAAGTTACGAGGAACGTACAAAAATAAATTTTGATCATCCTAGAGCAATTGACTTTGATTTATTAGTAGCACATTTAAAAGATTTAAAAGCTGGCAAAACCATTGAACAGCCTGTTTACTCTTTTGTAACTCATGACAGAACTGATGATTGCATTGTAACACATCCAAGAAAAGTAATGATTGTTGAAGGAATTTTAATACTGACCAATCCTGAGTTAAGAGATATGTTTGACATAAAAGTATTTGTTCACGCAGATTCTGACGAACGATTAATAAGAAGATTAAAAAGAGATATTGCAGAAAGAGGAAGAGATATGGAAGAAGTTTTAGGACGTTACCAAAATACTTTAAAACCAATGCACCAACAATTTATTGAACCTACAAAAGCATATGCCGATATTATAATTCCAAATGATAAATACAACACTGTTGCTATCGATGTAGTTAGAGCAGTAATCAATCAAAGATTAGTATAATTGAAAAAAAGATTTCAAAATATAATCACCAAGTTTCCTTTTCTAAAAATCTTAGGAAATAGATATGTTTTAGTATTACTACTGTTTTCTATTTGGATGCTTTTTTTAGACAATTATTCCTATTTAGAACATAGAATTTTAGATAAAGAAATCGATGAATTAGAAGACAACGAACAGTATTATATTAATGAAATTAAAAAAGACAGTTTAAAGATTAAACATCTTAAAAACAGTGATCAAATTGAAAAATATGCCCGTGAAAAATATTTCATGAAGCGCGAAAATGAAGATATTTATCTTATCGAATTTGAAGAAGATAAAGAAAATATAAAAGAATAGTTTTAAAACTAAAATTACATACTTGTGTCAGATATTAAAGAAAATTTATTTAACGAATTTGAAAAGATTTCTTCTAAAGAATGGAAACAAAAAATTCAGTTTGAATTAAAAGGAGCAGATTATAATGATACTTTAGTTTGGGAAAGCCTAGAAGGCATTAAGGTGAAGCCTTTCTATCATGCAGATGAATTTGAAAACAATCTAAATATTAAAACTGAAACTTCTAAATTTAAAATTTTACAAGACATTTTCGTTTTTGATGTTGAAAAATCAAATAAAAAAGCAAAAGAAGTTTTAAACAGAGGTGCGGAGAGCATTCGGTTTACAATAGAAAATGAAAACATTGATTTTAATGTTTTAATGAACAATTTACCTACAAATGATGTAAATTACCACATACATTTAAAATTTCTTTCTTTAGAATATCTACAAAAAATAAACAGCTTTGCTGCTGAAAAAAAAACTTCTATTTTTTTACAAGTAGATCCAATTCATCAATTAGTTTCTGATGGAAATTGGTTTACAAATTTAGAAACTGATTTTAAAATTATTGACCCAATCAATTATTTAAATTTAAAATCATCAATCACAATTCAATCTGGAATATATCAAAATGCTGGCGCAAACATGGTGCAGCAAATTGCATATACTTTCGCGCATTTAAATGAATATTTCAATAGAGTTTCCACTATTCCAAGCCCTATTACAATTGAAGTTGCCGTTGGAACTAATTATTTCTTTGAAATAGCAAAACTAAGAGCAATTCGAATTTTATTCAACACTTTAGCTGCAGAATACAACCATAATTTCGATTGTCATATCGTAGCTACACCTTCAAAACGCAACAAAACACTTTACGATTATAACGTAAACATGTTGAGAACTACTACAGAATGTATGAGCGCAATTTTAGGTGGCGCTAATACTGTTTCTAATTTACCTTATGATGTTTTGTATCATAAAACAAACGAGTTTGGCGATAGAATTTCGAGAAATCAATTATTGGTTTTAAAACAAGAAAGTTATTTCGATAAAGTTAATAATCCTTCAGACGGAACGTATTATATCGAAACACTAACCAATCAATTGGCAGAAAAAGCGTTAGATATATTCAAAAAAATAGAATCAAAAGGCGGATTTATTACATTATTAATTGAAGGAACAATTCAGAAAAAAATTAACGAAAGTGCTCAAAAAGAACAAGAGTTATTTGACTCTGGAAAAGAGGTTTTATTAGGAACCAATAAATATCCTAACAAAAACGACAAAATGAAACATGATTTAGAGTTATTTCCTTTTGTAAAAACCAACCCTCGAAAAACGTTAATTACACCAATTATCGAAAAACGTTTAGCCGAAAAATTAGAACAAGAACGTTTATCTCAAGAAGAATAAGCCATGAGAAAAGACATACAACATATAAAATTAGTCCAAAGCGAAAAGTCTAAAGTTGAAAGTAAAGAAAACTTTTTAACTGCTGAAGGAATTGAAGTAAAACAAAATTATTCAAAAGAAGACATTGAAAAACTAGAACACATAGGTTTTGCTGCAGGTTTTGCACCAAATTTACGTGGGCCATATAGCACCATGTACGTTCGTCGTCCTTGGACTGTGCGTCAATACGCAGGGTTTTCAACTGCTGAAGAAAGTAATGCTTTTTATAGAAGAAATTTAGCTGCAGGACAAAAAGGACTGTCAGTTGCTTTTGACTTAGCCACACATAGAGGCTACGATTCAGATCACGAACGCGTTGTGGGTGATGTTGGAAAAGCAGGTGTTGCCATCGATTCTGTAGAAGACATGAAAGTGCTTTTCGACCAAATTCCATTAGGAGAAATGTCGGTTTCCATGACCATGAACGGTGCCGTTTTACCAATTATGGCATTTTACATTGTTGCTGCCGAAGAACAAGGTGTTGCACCAAATTTACTTTCTGGAACGATACAAAACGACATTTTAAAAGAGTTTATGGTTAGAAATACGTACATCTATCCTCCTACTCCTTCTATGAAAATCATTGCCGATATTTTCGAATATACGAGTAAAAATATGCCGAAGTTCAACTCAATTTCCATTTCCGGATACCATATGCAAGAAGCGGGTGCAACTGCAGATATTGAGTTAGCCTATACCTTGGCAGATGGTTTAGAGTACATTCGTACCGGTTTGGCTGCAGGAATGGATATTGATACTTTCGCTCCACGTCTTTCTTTTTTCTGGGCAATTGGAATGAATCATTTTATGGAAATCGCAAAAATGCGTGCTGGTAGAATGATTTGGGCTAAATTGGTCAGTCAATTCAACCCAAAAGACGATAAATCCTTAGCTTTAAGAACACATTGTCAAACTAGTGGTTGGAGTTTAACCGAACAAGACCCATTTAATAACGTAGCGAGAACAACTATCGAAGCGGCTGCGGCGGCTTTTGGAGGAACACAATCGTTACACACAAATGCTTTAGATGAAGCAATTGCTTTACCAACAGATTTCTCTGCGCGTATTGCTCGTAATACTCAAATTTTCTTGCAAGAAGAAACAAAGATCACCAAAACAGTTGATCCATGGGCAGGAAGTTATTATGTAGAAAGTTTAACTGCGGAAATTGCTGAAAAAGCGTGGGCTTTAATTGAAGAAGTAGAAGCGCTTGGCGGAATGACCAAAGCAATTGATGCAGGTATACCTAAATTGCGAATTGAAGAAGCTGCTGCGCGTAAACAAGCTCGTATTGACAGCACACAAGATATTATTGTGGGTGTAAACAAATACCGTTTAGAAAAAGAAGATCCACTGCATATTTTAGATGTGGATAACCAAATGGTTCGAAAACAACAAATTGAACAATTAGATAAAATAAAAGCAACACGTAATGCTGAAAAAGTAGCAGAATGTTTAGCTAAATTAACAGAAGCTGCAAAAACAGGTAATGAAAATTTATTATCTTTAGCCGTAGATGCTGCTCGCAATAGAGCAACTCTAGGTGAAATTAGCGATGCTTTAGAAGAAGTATTCGGAAGATATAAAGCACAAATTAGAAGTTTTAGCGGCGTGTATAGTAAAGAAATAAAAAACGACGAGAGTTTTGAAAAAGCAAAACAATTAGCCGATGCTTTCGCGAAGAAAGACGGCCGTCGCCCTCGTATTATGATTGCCAAAATGGGACAAGACGGTCACGATCGTGGTGCCAAAGTTGTAGCAACTGGTTATGCCGATGTAGGTTTTGATGTAGACATTGGTCCGTTATTCCAAACACCTGCTGAAGCAGCAAAACAAGCTGTGGAAAATGACGTGCATATTTTAGGTGTTTCTTCATTAGCAGCAGGACACAAAACATTAGTTCCGCAAGTAATTGCTGAATTGAAAAAATACGGCCGTGAAGACATTATGGTTATTGTGGGTGGTGTAATTCCATCGCAAGATTACCAATTTCTTTTTGATGCAGGTGCAGTTGCAGTTTTTGGTCCTGGAACCAAAATTAGCGATGCAGCCATTACTATTTTAGAGGTTTTATTGGAGGATTAACCACACACTTGTCATTTCGACGAAAGGAGAAATCTCATAAAAACACAAAACATCAACATAAAAGTTGGTGTTTTTTTTGTTCACAATTTAACACCAACCTAAAAAAGACCAAGCAAATTATACTTTATCTTTGTAGGATGTTTGCTTTAGTTGATTGTAATAATTTTTATGTATCCTGCGAGCGTGTTTTTCAACCTCAATTTCAAAACAAACCAGTAGTTGTGCTTTCTAACAACGACGGCTGCGTAATTTCGAGAAGCGAGGAAGCAAAAGCGCTTGGCATTCCTATGGGCGCACCTGAATTCAAGTACAAAGATCTTATTAAGCAACATAATATTCAGATGTTTTCTTCTAATTATGCATTATATGGTGACCTTAGTAATCGGGTAATGAAAACATTACAAGATTTTACGCCTGATATTGAAAATTACAGTATTGATGAAGCGTTTTTAAACTTTGAAAAGGTAAAAATAGACGATTATAATGGTTATGGTATTCAAATAAAAAAACGCATTCAAAAATGGATTGGGATTCCTGTTTGTGTTGGTTTTGGCAAAACAAAAGCACTTTCCAAAATTGCCAATAGAATTGCCAAAAAATTCAAAGAACGAACAGCTGGCATTTATGTAATTGACACCGATGAAAAAAGAACTAAAGCCTTAAAATGGACCAAAATTGAAGACGTTTGGGGAATTGGTTTTCGTTTGTCAAAAAAAATGAAAGCAAAAAACATTCACACCGCTTATGATTTTACATTAGCACATAATACTGCATTTATTCAAAATTGCATGGGTGTTTTAGGTTTACGATTACAAATGGAATTACAAGGAAAATCGGTTTTGCAATTAGAAGAACAACCTTCTGCTAAAAAAAGTATTGCCGTTACCAGAACATTTGAAAAGTCAGTAAGTACGTTTGAAGAAATGAAAGAACGCGTTTCTACTTTTGCTACAGTGGCTTCTGAAAAATTGCGAAAGCAAAATTCGTGTTGTTATGGCATTATGCTTTACATTCGAAAAGACCAATATAAAACCAGTAGCGAGCGTTATAATTTTTCAAGCTATGTGCATTTGCCATTTGCAACACAGTCTGCGTTAACATTGAGTCAAACCGCTATTAAAATGTTAAAAAATGTATTTGAAAACGATGAAGTTTACAATAAAGCCGGAATTATTTTAACCGAAATTATTCCGCAAGAACAAAAACAATTTCACTTGTTTGAAGAAGAAAATCCGAAGCACGAGAAGTTGATGAAAGTGATGGATAACATTCGTAAAAAAACTGGTGAACGCAAAATTAGATTAGGCAACCAAGACCTAAATAAAACTTGGAAAATGAAACAAAATCATTTATCGAAAAGATATACCACTAATAGTAAAGAATTACTTGAAATAAAATGTCACTAAAACCCGAACTTACTTTTTTTATTCCCGATACGGAAAACGCAAAAGAAATTCCTTTTATTAAAGACGGAATAAAAGCGGGATTTCCATCGCCTGCTGCAGATTTTGACGAAACAAAAATAAGCATAGACCAACTTGTGATAAAAAACGAAGCTGCTACTTTTTACGCAAAGGCAAGTGGAAATTCGATGATAGGTGCTGGAATAGATGATGGCGATATTTTAGTAATTGACCGAAGTATAGAACCAACCAACAATAAAATTGCAATATGCTTTATTGATGGCGATTTTACCATAAAACGCATTAAAATAGAAGCAGATTGTGTGTATTTACAACCTGAGAATCCGAAATTTCAACCTATAAAAGTAACAGAAGACAATGACCTAATCATTTGGGGAATTGTAACTTATGTAGTTAAAAAAGTATAAAAATGTCAAAATTACCCAACGTAACATCCAGCATATTCTCTGTGATGTCGCAATTAGCGAATGAACACGGAGCCATTAATTTATCGCAAGGATTTCCCAACTTCCCAGTAGACGAGAGATTACTGCAAATTTCAGAACGATTAATTCGTGAAAACATTCATCAATATACACCAATGGCAGGTTTACCTTCATTGATGGAAAAAATTGCGTTGCTTACAGAGAAAAATTATCAGCGAAAAGTAAATATTGGTACCGAAATGCTTATCACAGCTGGTGCAACGCAAGGTGTTTTTACCACAATTAACACCTTTGTAAACAATGGTGATGAAGTTTTAATTTTAGATCCAAGTTACGACAGTTATGAGCCTTCTGTTTTAGTTGCTGGTGGAAAACCGGTAAGGGTTTCATTAAACCCTGATTATTCACCAAATTTCAATACTATTGAAGATGCAATAACTTCAAAAACGAAGATGATTGTAATTAATAATCCGCACAATCCAACTGGTAGAATTTGGACAGAAAACGAAATTGAAACTTTAGAAGCCATTTTAGAAAAACATCCTAATATTTTGATTTTAAGCGATGAAGTGTATGAATACATTTCGTTTTCACATCCGCATATTTCATTTAATACAAGGCCAAAATTAATAGAGCGAACAATTGTAGCCTCTTCTTTTGGAAAATCGTTACACGTTACCGGTTGGAAAGTGGGCTACTTAATTGCTCCAGAAAAACTAATGCAAGAAATGAAAAAAGTGCATCAATTTTTAGTATTTAGTGTAAATAGTTTTTCTCAAAATGCCATTGCTGAATATTTAAATGTAGTTGATTTTAATGAAGTTGCTAAAATGTATAAAGCAAAACGCGAT
>JBEDTP010000222.1:0-11564 GCA_040119075.1 Flavobacterium sp. | reverse complement strand
TCAAAAAAGAGATATTAAAGTTGCAATGAGTAATACATTTGGCTTTGGCGGTCATAATGCTTGTGTGTTATTTAAGAAAATAGAAGAATAAGAGCGGATGCGTTTTTTAAAAAAAATAATGAAAAACTCCCGTTCTCAAGAAGACGGGATTTTTTTTGATAAAATCAGTAAAATTTTAGGTTTTAAACCTCTTAATTTGGTTTATTACCAGAAAGCATTTACGCATCGATCAACAAATAAGATTGGAAAAAACGGATATCCTTTTAATTATGAAAGATTAGAGTTTTTAGGTGATGCTATGCTTGGTAGTGTTATTGCAGCACATTTATATAGCGAAGTACCAAGTGGAGACGAAGGATATTTAACCAAAATGCGTTCTAAAATAGTAAGTAGAGAACACCTAAACGAATTAGGAAGAGACTTAAATTTAATTCAATTTGTTGACAGCAAGGTTAATCCTCAGCATTTTAGTGATAATATTCATGGAAACATTTTTGAAGGATTAATTGGAGCCATTTATTTAGACCGAGGTTTTACATATTGTGAAAAATTTATTTTCAAAAAAGTAATTGAACCTTATGTAAACATTCCTATGTTAGAAGGAAAGGTTATTAGTTATAAAAGTTTAATTATTGAATGGTGCCAAAAAGAAAAAAAGAAGTTTGTTTTTGAAACTTTTGAAGATAATGGCGCAGAAGAGCAACGCTTTTTTGGAGTTAAGCTAGACATTGACAATAAAACTATTGCAAAAGCTAGAGATACGTCGAAGAAAAAAGCAGAAGAAAAAGCAGCAAAAAGAGCCTATTTTGCATTACAAGAAATTATTACAAAAAAGTAATTTTCTTAACATATACAAGTTTCATATATTGTATATTTACAAAAACAATTCGTACAAATGGCCATTCACAAAATTCAAATAGTTGACTTTTTATCCATTGATTATGAATTAATTGCCATTCACACATCAATAGAAGATTATCGATTGGCTTATTTTTTAAACAAAGAATTAGGCATAAAACTTTGTAAAAATAATTTAAACATTGCGATAGAAACTCCAGAAGGGAAAAGTGCTTTTAATCATTATTTTTATGATGATGAAAAAACAGATATTCAATGGAATTTAATAGAAAACAAAACGGCTATAAATTCAACCAATAAAAAATCAGCAGGAATATTTGAAAACATAGAAGTTAATGTATATTTATTACCTGAGTATAAAAGAGCAGATTTTCTTTTAAAGATTGAAAATGTTGATTCTTTCTTTAAAATTAAAGAAGTTACCAAGAAAATTGAATCAATGAATCAAGTTTCTATGTCTTATTTACTAGACAAAGACAACTTAAAGTCAAAAAATAATTTAATATTTTAATTAAAATATAAATGAATAAAAAAACAAAAATTGTAGCAACTTTAGGTCCTGCGTGCAGCACTAAAGAAACTATTAAAGAAATGATTGATGCTGGAGTAAACGTTTTTAGAATAAACTTTTCCCATGCTGATTATGAAGATGTAACTGCAAGAATAAATACCATAAGAGAATTAAATGCTGAATTTAATTATACAACTTCAATTTTAGCCGACTTACAAGGTCCAAAACTAAGAGTTGGTGTAATGAAAGAGGATGTTATTGTAAGCAAAGGCGATAAAATTACATTTACAACTGCTGAAGATTTACTTGGAACTGCTGAAAAAGTGTACATGAATTATAAAGAGTTTCCTAAAGATGTAAATCCAGGTGAAAGAATTCTTTTAGACGATGGTAAGCTTATTTTTGAAGTAGTAAAAACCAATAAAAAAACCGAAGTTGAAGCTATTGTAATTCAAGGCGGGCCTTTAAAATCTAAAAAAGGAGTAAACCTTCCTAACACAAAAGTTTCTTTACCTGCTTTAACTAAAAAAGACATTAAAGATGCATTGTTTGCAATTGAAAATAAAGTAGATTGGATTGCGCTTTCTTTTGTAAGAACCCCTGAAGATTTAGAAGAATTACAAGATTTAATCGCTAAACATTCTGATCATAAAATTCCAATTATTGCAAAAATTGAAAAGCCAGAAGCGGTAGAAAATATCGATAAAATTGTAGCTTTTTGCGATGGTTTAATGGTTGCACGTGGCGATTTAGGAGTTGAAATTCCCGCAGAACAAGTTCCATTAATTCAGAAAAAATTAATTCATAGAGCAAAAACGGCTCGTATTCCAGTGATTGTGGCAACACAAATGATGGAAACGATGATTACAAGTTTAACACCTACGAGAGCTGAAGTAAACGACGTTGCGAATTCAGTAATGGATGGCGCAGATGCTGTTATGCTTTCTGGCGAGACTTCTGTAGGAAGTTATCCTGTTCAAGTAATTGAAACTATGTCAAAGATTATCAGAAGTGTTGAAGATTCGCCTTTAATTAAAGTCCCTTTAAATGCTCCGCATATAAGAACTAATCGATTTGTAACAAAGTCTATTTGTTATCATGCAGCTATAATGGCTGATGATATTAATGCAAGAGCAATTACAACTTTAACAAATAGTGGTTATACTGCTTTTCAAATTTCTGCTTGGCGACCAAAATCACATATTTTAGTATTTACATCGAACAGAAGAATTTTAACGCAATTGAATTTACTTTGGGGAGTTAAAGCGTTTTTTTACGATAAATTTGTAAGTACTGACGATACAATTGAAGACATCAATTTAATATGCAAACAAAGTGGTCATGTTGAAAAAGGAGACATGGTCATTAATCTTGCAGCTATGCCTATTATTAAAAAAGGAATGGTAAATACATTAAGAGTATCCGAAATTGAATAATTTTTATTTACTTTTGAAAGAACAAAACAATTATAATTTTTTCTATGAAATTTGAATCAAAAAACCCGTTTTTAGGAAGCAAAGCTTTTAATAACACAAGTAGAACTGCTGATGAAACTATAGCCGTACAACACGAAACAATGACTGTAAGTGGTGCAATAAATAAAAGTTTTATGTTATTGTTTATGTTGCTTACTACTGCATGTATAACATGGTGGTTGGCTTTTAATGGTTACAATCCTTTAGTACTTACTATTGGTGGAGCCGTTGTTGGTTTTATTTTAGTACTTATTGCAGCATTTAAACCTCATACTTCTCCATGGGTTGCTCCAGGATATGCTTTGTTTGAAGGTTTATTTATTGGTGGAATTTCTGCTTTTTTTGAAGCATCTTATCCTGGAATTGTTATTCAAGCGGTAAGTTGTACTTTCATCACATTTATAGTTTGTTTCGCTTTGTATAAATACAAAATTGTAAAAGTAACCGAACGTTTTAAATCTATTGTAATTGCAGCCACTTTAGCTATTGTAACATATTATTTATTGTCTTGGATTTTATCGTTTTTTATCTCTTTCGAACCTGTACATCATGGAAATTCATTAATGAGTATTGGAATTAGTGTTTTTGTAATTGTAATTGCAGCTTTAAATTTATTCTTAGATTTTGACGAAATTGAAAAAGGTGCTGAAAAACAAATGCCAAAATACATGGAATGGTTCAGCGCAATGGGATTAATGATTACATTGGTTTGGCTATACGTTGAATTTTTACGTTTATTATCAAAATTATCGAGTAGAGATTAATTTCTATTAAATATAGAACACACAAAATCCCGCAAAAGCGGGATTTTTTATTTTAATCTCTTTTAATTCTAATACCAGATTCATCAAGCTTATCAATTTCTTTTATTTCTATTCCTTTACACTTAAATTTTCTTATTGACTTTCTTATTTTTTTCATTGTTGGTCTTGTTACATAATAAAATTGACCATTATCAATTTCTATTTTATAAACATTATTAATATGTCTGTCAAATCTAGCGACTAAATTACCATTAGATAATTTATCGAATAAATTATCGTCTATTATTTGCGCTTTCATTTCATCACACTTAAAGAATTTATCTTCTTGTGAGAATAAATTAAAAGATAAAAATAAAATTAAAACTGTTGCACTATTTTTCATATTACTAATTTATGATTATTCTTTAAACTCAAATTTTAGTTGCACCGAAACACTTTTTGGCATTTCCTTTTCTTTCTTTTCTTCGTTATTTAAATTATTAACCGAAATTCCCAAAAGACGAACCGAGTTTTTCAATCGTTCTTGATACAATAAATCTTTTGCGATGTCAAAAATCAAATCTTTATCGGCAATAAAATACTGTAGCGTTTTACTTCTGGTTTGCAGACTAAAATCGGAATATTTGATTTTTAAAGTAATGGTTTTTCCTGAAATTTTACTTTTATGAAGTCTTCGTTCTAATTCTGAAGCAATATTAAACAATCGATCTTCCATGTAAATTTCAGAAGATAAATTTTCGTTAAAAGTTCGTTCTGCTCCAACAGATTTTATTTTTCTATTCGGTTTAACCAAGCTATTATGGATTCCTCTTACAATTTGAAAATAATGTTTTCCGCTGTTTCCAAAATTTTTCTCTAAATACTCAACTGATTTTTGTTTCAAATCTAATCCTGTAAAAATACCTAATTGGTACATTTTATCGGCAGTAACTTTACCTACTCCGTAAAATTTCTTTACATCTAATTGTTCTAGAAACTCTAAAACCTCATCAGGATTAACTGTTTTTTGTCCGTTTGGCTTATTATAATCAGAAGCGATTTTTGCAACAAATTTATTTACAGAAATCCCTGCCGAAGCTGTTAATCCAACTTCTTTAAAAATTCGGGTTCTAATTTCTTCTGCTATCAAAGATGCACTCGGATTGTTTTTTTTGTTAATAGTGACATCTAGATAAGCTTCATCTAGGGATAGTGGCTCGACCAAATCAGTATAATCAAAAAATATTTTTCTTATTTTTTTTGAAATCTCTTTATATCTATCAAAACGAGGCTTTACAAAAATAAGTTCTGGACAATTTCGCTTTGCTTGAATACCGCTCATTGCACTACGAACACCAAACTTTCTAGCTTCATAACTAGCAGCGCTCACAACTCCTCTCGTTTCATTGCCACCAACAGCAATTGGTTTACCTTTTAGTTCAGGAAAATCCATTTGCTCAACAGAAGCGTAAAATGCATCCATATCCACATGAATAATCTTTCTAATAATTGGTAATTCCATCTTACAAATTTATAATATCTTTGAGTACTATTTTCAAAACAACTTATAATTTGAAAATTTTTTAGAATGGTAGAAATAGAACGAAAATTTTTAGTAACCTCGAATGACTTCTTAAAAACCTTTACAAAACAAAATAGAATTGTTCAGGGTTATTTGTCGTCTGATCCAAAAAGAACCGTTAGAATTCGTTTAAAGGGCGAAAACGGCTATTTAACAATCAAAGGTGAAAGCAATGAAAGTGGTTTAAGCAGATTTGAATGGGAAAAAGAAATCTCGTATTCAGATGCTGAAAAGTTATTAAGCCTTTGTGAAAAAGGTGTAATCGATAAAATTAGATATGAAGTAATTGTCGGTATTCATATTTATGAGGTTGATGTTTTTGCAAATGAAAATGAAGGTTTAATTATCGCTGAAATTGAATTATCTGCAGAAAACGAATCTTTTGAAAAACCTATATGGCTTGGTGAAGAAGTTACCGGAGATATTCGATATTACAATTCACATTTAAGCAAAAATCCATTTAAAAATTGGTAAAAACCTTATTTAACAATTTCTAAATTTACTATTAATCCGCCTCTTTGCTTATTTTTAGCAATTTCCATAAAAGCTTTTTTAGTAAGATCAATTTCCCTTCCTTTTGTAAACGGACCTCTATCGTTAATAGTTACAATAACATATTTATCATTTACTGTATTTGTAACTTTAACTTTAGTTCCAAACTTTAAAGTTTTATGAGCAGCAGTATATTTGGAGTTATTAAAGATTTGACCGCTAGCTGTTTTTCTTCCGTTTAACTTATCGGAATAATAAGAAGCATGTACATTTTGTTTGTACACTTTGGTTTGGATAACTTCTAAAGTATCTTGAAAGTTGTGTATAACAATATCTCTCTCAAAAGGCTTGTCTTTAAAAGAGAAATTTAATGTTAATACTCCTATTGCTAAAATTAAAAAACATCTTAAATACTTCTTCATAAAAATTTTATTTAAGATTTTTCAAAAACAATGCCAATTAGTTAAACCAATTAGCCCAAGGCAATCTTGCTAAGATTAATATTAATCCTAAAGAATAGAATAATGCAATCTTTTTAAATTTACCATTATTACTTTCTTCTTTTTTATGTTTAGACCAACCAATAGTTATTAATGCAATCGCAATAATATTCATTAATGGATGTTCTATCGAAGTAAGTCTCAATGCGGCTTCCTTCATGTTTCCTGCGGCTTCTAAACCAAGAGGAGATACAAAATATAAAACCAAACCAATTAACAATTGAAAGTGGGATAGAATTAATGCAAATAACGAAATTCTTAAATCTTTAGCTTTAAAAATTCTTTTAGAAACTACTCCTGAAATAGCGTTAATAGAAGCTAAAAATAAAATTGACAAAACGATATATGCAAATATCGAGTGAGCCGGTTGAATAACTGAATACATAAATAGAAGTTTTAGTTTAACAAATATAACTAAAATTACTTTTTAAATTCATTTAGTAAAAAAGATGTTGATGCATCATGATTAGAAGTAATCTCAGAATTTAATTCTTTTATTATGGTTGATGCTAATGTTTTACCTAACTCAACACCCCATTGATCGTAACTAAATATGTTCCAAATGATTCCTTGCACAAATATTTTATGTTCATAAATTGCAATTAATGAGCCTAAATTTTCAGGTGTTAACTTGTCAATTAAAATAGTATTTGATGGCTTATTCCCCTTAAAAACCTTAAAAGGAGCTAACTTTTGAACTTCTTCAGGAGAACAACCTTCTTCGGTTAACTCATTTTTTGCTTCTTCTAATGACTTCCCTTTTAATAAAGCTTCAGATTGGGCAAAAAAATTAGCCATAAACTCATTATGAATACTTTTAGAAGCTGAAAGTGGCTCCTTAAAACCAATCAAATCAACCGGAATGATTTTTGTTCCTTGATGAAATAATTGAAAAAAAGCATGTTGTGCATTTGTTCCTGGCTCTCCCCAAACAATCTGTGATGTTTGGTAATTTACTTCATTACTATTTCTGTCAATATTTTTTCCATTACTTTCCATTACGCTTTGTTGTAAATATGAAGGTAATTTTTGCAAATACTGAGAGTATGGAATAATTGCTTCGGTTTCAGCCTTTAGAAAATTATTGTTCCAAACTCCAATTAAAGCAAGTAATACTGGTATGTTATTATCAAATGTTGATTCTTTAAAATGCAAATCCATTTTATTTGCTCCTTTTAGTAATTTCTCAAAATTGTCAAAACCAAGGTTTAAACTTATAGTTAAACCAACCGCACTCCATAATGAAAAACGACCTCCAACCCAATCCCAAATTGGAAAAATAAAGTCATTATTTACCCCGAAGGATAATGCTTCATCAACGTTTGCAGTAACTGCAACAAAATGATTATTAGGGCTTGAAATTTTATCAGAAGCAAGTAACCAATTCTTTATTAAATGTGCATTATTAATTGTTTCTCTTGTGGTAAAGGTTTTAGAAACCACAACAACTAATGTTGTTTCAGGGTCTAAGTGTTTAAGTAAGTCCTGAGCATAATCGGCATCAGCATTAGAAATAAAATGTGTTTTTAAATGATTTTTATAATGACTTAAACCATCTATAACCATTGAAGGCCCAAGATCTGAACCACCAATACCAATATTTATAATATCTGTAAATGCCTTTCCAGAGTTGCCTTTTAAATTTCCATTTATAATGCTATTTGAAAACTGCTCAAGTTGTTTTTTTACTTTAAAAACTTCTGGAACAACATTTACACCATTTACTAAAAAAGTTTCTGTCTCTTTTGCTCTTAAAGCCATGTGTAAAACAGCCCTGTCTTCTGTTTCGTTTATGTTTTCTCCTTTGTAGTAAGAATTAATGGCCTTTTTTAGATTTATCTCATTTACAAGTTCTAATAAAAGCTCTTTAGCCCTATTATCAATTCTGTTTTTAGAATAATCCAATAAAAAAGCATTCCATTTTACATGGAAATTATCAACTCTAGATGCATTACTTGAAAAAAGTTCTTTCATATCTGTTTTTTTAATTTTACAGAAATGTTCTTCAAGTGCTTTCCAAGCTAAAGTTTCGGTTGGATTTATATTAGATAGAATCATTAATTATTTAACCTCTATATTGTCTAATTCTTCTTTTAAAGGTTTTATATATTGTAAATATTTACCTTTAGCATTTTCATTCATTGGTTCGGTATTTGGTAATTTTAAACGAAGTGGATCAACTTGTACTCCATTTTTCCAGAAACGATAACACACGTGTGGACCAGTAGCTAAACCAGTACTTCCTACTTTTCCTATAATTTGACCTTGAGAAACATGTTGTCCTCTTTTTACCAAAATTTTAGACATGTGAAGGTATTGCGTTGAATATGTTCCATTGTGCCTTACTTTAACATAATTTCCGTTTCCAGCAGTATAACCAGTACGTTCTACAACACCAGTTGCAGTTGTTTTAATAGGTGTTCCATGTGCTGCAGCATAGTCTGTTCCATTATGAGCTTTCCAACGACCTTGAACCGGATGAAACCTTCTTCCAGAAAAACGAGAAGATATTCTGAAATAATCTAAAGGAGCTTTTAAAAACATACTCTTTAAACCTTTTCCTTGTTCATCGTAATAACTATATTCTTTTTGAGAATCAGAAATTTTATAAGGAAAAGCATAATACCTCTTCCCTTTATGTTCAAAAAATGAAGATTCAATTCTTTCAATTCCAACATATATAGAATCTTCAATAAATTTTTCATAAACAGTTACTGCAAAATTATCATCTTTTTGTATTTTAAAAAAGTCAATAGAATATGCATAAACATTTGCTAATTTTGGCGCTAAAGAAGCACTCACCCCAGCTTTACTTAAAGTTTCAGACAACGAACCTTCTATTTTGGCTGCAATTGTTCTTCTTTTAATTGTTGTTGGTCGTTCTTTATTAATTACTGAAACAGAATCTCTAAAATCAATAAGTGTGTAATTAATTTTATTATTTACATAAACAAAAGCTTTTATGTTTTTAGGATTTTGCTTGTCTAGGAAAATGAAATATGGCTTACCTGCTTTAATACTTCTTAAGTTAAAAGTACCTCTAACTTTCTCTGTTACTTGATGTACATTTAAACTATCTGGAAAAATGTATTTATCCATTATAGTTCCAAACACATCTCCAGATTTTATAGTATCTTTTAACACTTTATAATCGTTAAAAACAAGTCCAAAATCTTTAACTATTACTTCTTTTTTTTGTTCTTTAATTGGTGTAGATGTTTCTTCTTTATCTTTATTACAAGATATAAATATGCTTAAGACAAATAGTATTGATATATATTTCAATTGATGTTAATTTTGTAATTATAAATTCTCTCCCCAGTTCTTTATTTCTTCTTTTGACCATAATTCTGGAAAGAAAATTCTTTTTTGGTATTTAGGTAGCATGTATTTTTTCCAATCACTTCCACCAGTAGCTTCATGATTTCCTGGGACACTTTCAATATATTTTTTTGCCGCATTAAAATGACCCATTACCCAAGTAATATTAACAGTTTCATCGTAATGACGCATTGCTTTTACTAAATCGGTATTTTGTTGATCTGCTTCAGGTAGTTCTTTAAATTTTCTCCAAACATTTATGGTATTATATTCTTCCATAAAATCTAAAAACATTTTTTTGTATTTTTTTTCAAAACCCTTTAATAGAAAAGATTTTTCACCTGTATGGTAATCCTTTCCTGCAGCCTGCCAATACAAATGTTCAAAAGCATGATCATAAGGTGTGTTTCTATCTATATTTTCTCTAAATCTATTATCAATAAGATTAATTAAATCTGTTGATGCAAATTCAATCAACCTATATTGCGCGCTTTGAAAACCACTCGCTGGAGTTAAAGTGTTTCTGAATTTTAAATATTGTTCAGGTTCCATACCGTCCATCATAATTGTAAATGATGTGGTTAACATGTCGAAATACCTGCTAATTCTTCCTAATTTTTCCGTAAAAAAAGAAGTTGATGGTTTCTCTTTATGAGATAATTGGTCTATTTCCCATAAAATCATTTTAAACAACAATTCATTAACCTGATGATACATGATGAAAACCATTTCATCTGGTAAAGTTGTTCTTTGAATTTGCAAATTTAAAAGTGCATCCGTTTGAATATAATCCCAGTAATTAATTGGTTTTGACCAAAGTAATCCTTCTAAATGTGTTTCTGTATTTTGATTAATATCAGAATATTTCTGTTCAATCTTCTCTAATTGATCTCTGTATTTTTCTAATTCCATTATTTTTTTACTTTCAAAGTGCTTTTTAAGCCTTTAAATGAATCAATATCTGCTTTTAAAGATCCTACAGCCAAACTAGCTTTTAATCTTATGGGTATTTTATTTTCATCGTCTGATATCCAAACAGTTAAGCTTTCATCTTCTTTAAAAACTCTTCCCGCTTGTACATAAGGTCTGAATATCATACAAGAAACTTTTCCAAATTTAGTTTTTATATCTTCTCTACCAAGAAATTTTAACTTAAACTTTGTTATTTCGTCGTCAAAAAACATATCAATATAAATAGATTCACCTTCTTTTAATTTATCTATTTTTGGATGATTTCTTAAATAGTAAAATGCCGAAACAATATCCTGAACATCTTCAGTAACAGAAAATGTTTTTTCTGTTTTCTTTTTATAATCTTTGACTAAAACTGTATTGTCTTCTTGATTAAAAAATCCTTCTTGATGTTTGGTATAACCTCCTTCGTCTATTTTTCTTAAAAACTGATAAGGTTTATTTGTTGTTTTATCAAAATAACTTTGGTAATCATCATTAACTTCAAAGAAAAACTTTGCCATACCAACAGTATAGCCTCTCCCAACAACATGATGTACTTTTTTGTTATTTTTAACTGCCTCTTTTACTTCTAAAGTAGCATATCCTGCGTTTACTAACCCGTAATGTATTCTTAATTTAATAAACTCACCTGTAGTGTATGAATCTTCTTGAATTACAAAAGAATTTGTTGTAATGAAAAGAAGCAATATAAGTCCTATTTTTTTCATAATTTATTCGTTTTGTAATATAAATTGCAATTTCTGTTCCAAAAATACTAAAACAAAAAAACCCAGTCAAAATAATGACTGAGTTTTTATGCTATTAACCAACCAAAAAACTATAAATTATGAAAATTTACTTACAATAAATAAAGGTAACTACTCCCTCATTTTTGCGAGTGCAAATGTAGAATGATTTTTAAATTATTCTTAATAAAAAATCAACTTTAACACTTTTAACACAAAATATGCTTTTTTGAATGTGGTTTTTTTAAATTATTCTCAATTATTTTGACATTTTATAATGTACCTCTCAAAGCCTGTTCTCTCTCAATCGACTCAAAAAGCGCTTTAAAGTTCCCTGCACCAAAGCCTCTAGCCCCCATTCTTTGAATTACTTCAAAAAATA
>JBEDTP010000221.1:0-11965 GCA_040119075.1 Flavobacterium sp. | reverse complement strand
ATAATCAGTAATAAATTTTTGAAATACTTCTTTCGTTTTTTTAGAAACCCTTGCGTATCCATAACCTGGTAAATCTACTAAAAACCAATTCAAATTAATTTTAAAATGGTTTATTAACTGTGTTTTTCCAGGTCTTCCAGATGTTTTTGCCAAATTTTTATTGTTCGTCAACATGTTGATTAAAGAAGATTTTCCAACATTTGAGCGGCCAATGAATGCGTATTCTGGTAAAGGTTCGTTCGGACATTTACTTACTTCAGAATTACTAATTACAAATTCAGCAGTGTTTATTTTCATTTGTTTGTTTTTTAAAACGATTTTTAAGTTCGTTTTATAATTTATGGCTTACTAACCAATTTTCTAGAATTTCATTGAATTTATCAGGATGCTCCATCATGGCAGCATGACCACATTTTTCAATCCAAAACAACTCAGAATTGGGTAGTAATTTATTAAATTCAGTTGCAACTTCTGGCGGAGTAACTTTGTCGTTTGCACCCCAAATAATACAAGCTTTTATATGCATTTTTGGCAAATCTTTTGCCATGTTGTGTCTAATTGCACTTTTGGCAATTGTCAATGTTTTTAGCAATTTCATTCGGTCATTTACGGTTGCAAAAACTTCATCAACCATCTCTTTTGTTGCAACGTTAGGGTCGTGAAACACATCTTCAGCTTTTTTCTTAATGTATTCATAGTCACCTCTTTTAGGGTAACTTTCGCCCATTCCACTTTCGTATAGGCCAGAACTTCCTGTGATAACAATTCCTCTTACAAGCTCAGGATACGATTTTGCAAAGTATAAAGTTATGTGTCCTCCTAGAGAATTACCAAGTAAAATAGCTTTTTCAATACCTAAGTGAATCATAAAATCCTTTACATATTTAGCAAAAGCTTTTACGTTTGTTTTTAGTATACTTTGTGAATATAAAGGTAATTCAGGTATAATTACTCTGTATCCTTTTTCTGGAAAGTAATTTGCTACTCCATCAAAATTACTTAAACCTCCCATTAATCCGTGAAGTACTATAATTGGCTTACCTTCTCCAACTTCAAAGTAGGTGTATTTTTTATCTTTTTTTAGCATAAAGTAATTTCAAATTAAGATTCTGAAATTTTCACAAATATAAGATATTATATAAGAATTGAAAGTATTTGTGTAAAACTAATTGTCCTAATTTTTGTAGGAAAAAAATGTATTTAATTGTTTAGTTTTCAACATCTTCTGCTTTTTTTAGACATTTTGATGTAACTGGTTCTTTGTGAAGATTTATTTTTAAATTCTTTGTCAAACCATGTGTTCTATGTGTTTCCTCTTTTTTTTGACAAAAAAGAAAGCGTATACGTGTGAAAACTTATTAACAAAGTGGGGTTTTGTGGTAAATTGTGGTAAATATTTTTTAAATTTGTCCATATTCTAATCAAAACGATTTAGTTGAATACGATAACAGGAACATACGAATGTAAAGTTGATACGAAAGGAAGATTAATGCTTCCTACTTCGTTGAAAAAACAGTTTAAATCATTGGAAGATGGTTTTGTGCTGAAGCGTTCTGTATTTCAACCTTGTTTAGAGCTTTATCCTATGAAAGAATGGAATGAAATGATGTTGAAAGTGAATAAGTTAAATCGTTTTATGAAAAAGAACAATGATTTTATCAGACGATTTACGGCGGGGGTAAAAACGATTGAAGTTGATGCTGCCGGAAGATTATTAATCCCAAAAGACTTACTTGTTTTTTCTAAAATTGAGAAAGAAATTGTAATGTCTTCGGCGATTAATATTGTTGAGATTTGGGATAAAGATTTGTATGAAAATGCAATAGAAAATGCAACAGATGATTTTGCTGATTTGGCAGAAGAGGTAATGGGTAATTTATTTGAAAATGGAGATGGAATATCATAATCCGGTTTTGTTGAAAGAAACAGTTGATGGTTTAAATGTTAAACCAGACGGTGTTTATGTCGATGTTACTTTTGGTGGCGGTGGTCATTCAAGAGAAATCATGTCGCGTCTTGGTAAAGGTGGAAGATTAATTGCTTTCGATCAGGATGAAGATGCTTTGGCTAATGCGATTGACGATGAACGATTTTTATTGATTAATGAAAATTTCAGAAATATTAAACGTTTTCTTCGTTTTCATGGAATTAAAAAAGTGGATGGAATTTTGGCTGACTTAGGTGTTTCTTCTCATCAATTTGATGTGGCAGAACGTGGTTTTTCAACTCGTTTTGAGGCCGATTTGGATATGAGAATGAGTCAAAAAGGAGGGTTAAGTGCGTATAACGTCGTTAACGATTATGAAGAACAAGATTTAAGAAGGGTTTTCTATGATTACGGTGAATTAAAAAACGCGAGTGGACTTGCTGTTGCAATCGTAAATTACAGAAAAGAAAGTAAAATAAAAAGTTCAGAAACGTTGAAGCAAGTGCTTTCTCGTTTTTTGCCAGCTCATAAAAGCAATAAAATTTTAGCACAAATATATCAAGCAATTCGAATTGAAGTAAATCAAGAAATGGATGTTTTAAAAGAGTTTTTGGAACAATCCTTAGATATTTTAGAAGTGGGAGGAAGGTTAAGTGTTATTTCATATCATTCCCTTGAAGATAGATTGGTAAAGCGTTTTGTTAAAAATGGAATGTTTGAAGGTGAGCCAGAAAGAGATTTCTTTGGGAATTTTGAAGTTCCTTTTAAAACTATTGAAAAATTAATTGTTCCTACAGATGCTGAAATAGCAATTAATAATAGAGCAAGAAGTGCAAAATTAAGAGTGGCTGAAAAAAAATAGCAGAAATGAAAAACGGAATTTACAGTTTGTTAAAAGCAAAGTTTCTTGTAAGCGATGATGCTTTAAAGAATTGGAAATTTATTGTGTTTCTGGTTTTTTTAGCAATGATTATGATTGCTAATAATCACAGGTACGATGCTAAAAATTACCGAATTACCGAATTGACGAATGCTGTAAAAGAAAAAAGATCACAGTTTGTAGATAAACGCTCTGAGTTAATGAAGTTAAAAATGGAATCGACAGTTTCAAAAAAAATGGAAGAAAAATTAATTTTTCCATCTGCAGTTCCTCCAACTAAAATTGTGGTTAAAGAAAATAAAAAACAAACTAAAAGTTTTATAGATAAATTAAAAATATGGCAGTAGCAGATAAAAAGATCTCTTACCGGATGTATTTAGTAGTCTTCATAATGTTTATGATGGCTATTCTTGTTATGATAAAACTTAATAATATTCAGTGGGTTGAAGGTGATAGTTTAAGGAAACTTGCAAAAGAAAGAACGGTTAAGAATTTTACTATTCCTGCTAATAAAGGAAATGTGTATTCTTCTGACGGAAGTTTGCTAGCTACTTCAATTCCAGAATACGTAATTCGCTTTGATGCTTTATCACCGAGTAATGATGATTTTAATGAGAATATTCAAGCTCTAAGTGACTCTCTTGCTTCATATTTTGGAAAAAGTTCGGGTTATTATGAAGGCAAATTAAAAAAGGCTAGAGCAAATAAGAATAGATATTTCTTAGTGGCTAGAGAGCTTAGTTATTCTGATTATTTACGATTTAAAAGTTTTCCTTTATTCAAAAAAGGACCTTACAGAGGCGGTTTAATTGTAGAGCAAAAAACAGTTAGAGAGCATCCAATTGGTAAAGTTGCCCAAAGAACTATTGGTTACGAAAGATCGGATAATGATGGAAAAGGCTTAGAATATGCATATAGAAAATACTTAAATGGGGTAAATGGACACCGAATGATGCAAAAAATTGCAAAAAATCAGTGGAAACCAATTAACGATAATAACGAGTTAGAGCCCCAAGATGGTTTGGATATAATTTCAACTATCGATGTTTATATTCAGGATATAGCACATCATGCTTTATTGAAGCAGTTAGAATATTATGAAGCAGACCATGGTTGTGTAGTAGTAATGGAAACAAAAACAGGTGAAGTTAAAGCAATTTCAAACTTAGGAAGAGCTAAAGACGGAAGTTATTATGAAACTCAAAATTATGCAGTAGCTGAATCTCATGAACCAGGCTCAACTTTCAAGCTATTAGATCTTATTGCTTTGTTAGACGACAAAAAAGCAGATACAAGTAGTGTGTATGATTCAAATGGTGGTGTTATTGAGTTCTATAAAAGAAAAGTAAGAGATTCTCATAAAGGAGGATATGGAAAAATTTCTTTAGCAAAAGGTTTTGAGGTTTCTTCAAATACTATTTTAGTTCAAGCGGTTTATGATGCGTATAAAGATAATCCTAGACAGTTTGTGGATAGAGTTAACAGTTACGGTTTAAATAAACCTTTGGGATTGCAATTAATTGGAGAAGGTAAGCCAATAATTCCTCAACCAGGAGCAAAAAATTGGTACGGAACTTCTTTGCCTTGGATGGCATTTGGTTATGGAGTTTCAATGACTCCTTTGCAAACATTGTCTTTGTATAATGCAGTTGCTAATGATGGTGTAATGGTAAAACCTTTATTTGTAAAAGAAATTAAAGAATGGAACACAACGGTTAAGAAATTTGAAACTGAAATTATACACCCTAAAATTGCTTCTGATGAGGCTCTAGCTAAAGTGCGTAAGGTTTTAGAAAATGTTGTAAAAAGAGGAACAGGTTCTAAGCTGTATTCTAAAGATTTTTCAATGGCAGGAAAAACAGGAACGGCTCAGGTGAATTATAAAGATAAGTCGAAGTTGTTTTATGCGTCTTCATTTGTAGGTTATTTTCCTGCTGATGAGCCAAAATATTCTTGCATTGTTGTTGTGCATAAACCAAATGTAGCTGCGGGTTATTACGGAGCAGATGTTGCGGGACCAGTTTTCAAAAGAATTGCTCAAAAAATTTATACCGATTCACCCCCAACAAATCATATTAAAAATATTGATGCTAAAGTTCGTTCGTTGGAAAGCAATTATGCATCTTATTATAAAAAAACGCAATCAGAATCTTCAATTGTTCCAAATGTAAAAGGAATGGCTGCCATGGATGCAATTGCGCTTCTTGAAAACTTAGGATTGTCTGTTGAGGTAAAAGGAAGCGGAAAAGTAAAAACGCAATCAATAAAATCTGGAGAGCAAATTTCAAAGAATCAGATAATTATATTAGAATTAAAGTGAAAATATTAAAAGACATATTATACAAAGTAAGTATTGAGGCTGTAAAAGGCGCTACTGATGTTGCTGTAAATAAAATTACATTCGATTCACGTACTGTTGAATTAAACGATGTTTTTGTGGCAATTAAAGGAACGCATTCAAACGGTCATAATTACATTGAAAAGGCGTTAAACTTAGGTGCTTCTGTGATAATATGTGAAGAGTTTCCAAGTGTTATTGTAAATGGAGTTACTTATGTTCAGGTAAATAATACAAATGAAGCATTAGCATTTTTGGCGGCTAATTTTCACGAAAACCCATCGCAAAAAATAAAGTTGGTTGGTGTTACAGGTACAAACGGTAAGACTACAATAGCTTCTTTGTTATATCAAATGTTTAAAAAAGCAGGATATAAAGTAGGATTGCTTTCTACTGTAAAAATAATGGTTGATGAAACCGAATATAAAGCAACACATACAACGCCAGATTCACTAACAATTAATCGCTTTTTAGACGAAATGGTAGAAATAGGTTGTGAGTTTTGTTTTATGGAAGTAAGCTCTCATGGAATTCACCAAAAAAGAACTGAGGGTTTAAATTTTACAGGCGGAATTTTCACCAATTTATCCCATGATCATTTAGATTATCACAGTTCGTTTGCTGAATATAGAGATGTTAAAAAACTGTTTTTTGACCAATTGCCAAAATCAGCTTTTGCTATAACAAATATTGATGATAAAAACGGAGCAATTATGCTTCAAAATACAAAAGCAAAGAAAGTTTCCTATGCTTTAAAATCATATGCAGATTATAAAGCACAAATTTTAGAAAATCAATTTACAGGTTTATTACTGAAAGTAAATAATAATGAAGTATGGTCTAAATTAATAGGTTCTTTTAACGCGTATAATTTATTGGCAATTTTCGCAACTGCTATCGAATTAGGTGTTGAAGAGCAAGAAGCTTTACGATTATTGTCAACATTAGAAAGTGTTTCAGGCCGTTTTCAATACATTATTTCAAAAGGGAAAGTAACTGCAATTGTAGATTATGCGCATACGCCAGATGCTTTAGAAAACGTATTAAATACGATTGAAAACATTCGTACAAAAAACGAACAATTAATTACAATTGTGGGCTGTGGAGGTGATAGAGACAAAACAAAAAGACCAGTAATGGCGCAAATTGCTTCTAGTTTAAGTGACAAAGTAATATTCACTTCAGACAATCCTAGAACAGAAAATCCAGAAACAATTATTGAAGAAATGGAAAAAGGAGTGGAACCTCAAAACTTCAAAAAAACAATGTCCATTTCAGATAGAAAACAAGCTATAAAAACAGCTTGTCAATTAGCAAACGAGAATGATATTATTCTAATTGCTGGTAAAGGTCATGAAACGTATCAAGAAATAAATGGTGTGCGCCATGAGTTTGACGATATGTTTATTGTAAGAGAAATGTTGAACCAACTAAACAAATAATAGATGTTATATTATCTTTTTCAATACTTAGATAGAGCTTTCGATTTTCCTGGTGCGGGGGTGTTTCAATACATTACTTTTCGCTCTGCATTGGCTTTTATTATTTCACTTGGATTTGCAACGATTTATGGAAAAAAAATAATTAATTTTTTAAGGAAACAACAAGTTGGTGAAACAGTAAGGGAATTAGGATTAGAAGGTCAGCAACAAAAAGCAGGTACGCCTACCATGGGTGGAATCATAATAATTTTAGCAACATTGATTCCGGTTTTCTTATTAGCTCGTTTAGAAAATATTTACATTATTCTTCTAATTGTTACAACTATTTGGATGGGGGCAATTGGATTTATTGATGATTATATTAAAATATTTAAAAAAGACAAAGAAGGTTTAAAAGGAAGATTTAAAGTTTTAGGTCAAGTTGGATTAGGATTAATTGTTGGCTCTGTGCTATATTTTAGCCCAGATGTTACAGTTCGTAAAGATACTTTAGGAGAAAGAGTTAAAACGGAACAAGGTTTTGACGCCTCTTCTTTAAATGAAAAGTCTACAGCAACAACGATTCCTTTCTTAAAAAACAATGAATTTGATTATGCTAAAGTGCTTTCATTTATGGGTGATGACTATGAAAAATATTCTTGGTTAATTTTTATTCCATTTGTAATATTAATTATCACTGCAGTTTCTAATGGTGCCAATTTAACAGATGGTATAGATGGATTAGCAGCAGGAACTTCAGCAATTTCCGTACTCGCATTAGGTGTTTTTGCCTTTGTATCTGGAAATATAATTTTCTCAGATTACTTGAATGTAATGTATATTCCAAATTCTGGAGAAATGACCATTTTCATTGCAGCTTTCGTAGGTGCTTTAGTAGGATTTCTTTGGTATAATACTTATCCAGCATCTGTTTTTATGGGAGATACAGGTAGTTTAACAATTGGGGGTATTATTGCAGTTATTGCAATTGCTATTCGTAAAGAATTAATGATTCCTGTTTTATGCGGAATCTTCCTAGCCGAAAATTTATCTGTAATTCTTCAAGTTGGATATTTCAAATACACAAAAAAGAAATTTGGTGAAGGAAGAAGAATTTTCTTAATGTCTCCATTGCATCATCACTATCAAAAGAAAGGTTATCATGAAAGTAAAATCGTAACTCGTTTTTGGATTGTTGCCATATTCTTAGCCATTTTTTCATTAGTATCATTAAAACTAAGATAATATGAAGAGACTTGTAATACTTGGCGGAGGTGAAAGCGGTGTTGGAACTGCAATTTTAGGAAAAAAGAAAGGATATGATGTTTTTGTGTCTGACTTTGGAAAAATTAAAGAAGCATATAAAGAAGTTCTTACTATTAATGGTATTCTTTGGGAAGATGAACAACATACGGAAGCATTAATTTTAAATGCTGATGTTGTAATGAAAAGTCCTGGGATTCCAGAAAAAATTCCAATTGTAAAAAAGCTAATTGAGTTAGGGATACCTGTAATTTCTGAAATAGAATTTGCAGTTCAATTTACAGATGCAATTACAGTTGGTATAACAGGAAGTAATGGTAAAACAACAACAACATTGCTTACGTATCATTTGTTGAAACAAGGAGGTTTAAACGTTGGTTTGGCTGGAAATATTGGAAAAAGCTTTGCTTGGCAAGTTGCAGAAAATAAACACGATGTATATGTGTTAGAGTTGAGTAGTTTTCAGTTGGATGGAATTGTAGAATACAAACCTCATATTG
The DNA here is from genome assembly GCA_040119075.1 of Flavobacterium sp. Taxonomy (GTDB): domain Bacteria; phylum Bacteroidota; class Bacteroidia; order Flavobacteriales; family Flavobacteriaceae; genus Flavobacterium. Next base: position 3,636 of record JBEDTP010000221.1, on the reverse strand, counting down.
CCATAATTACAAATTTAAGTCCAGATCATTTAGATAGATATAATTACGATTATAGTTTATACATAGAATCAAAATTTAGAATTACAAAAAACCAAACAGAAGAAGACTTTTTAATCATTGACAATGATGATGTTGAAATTAAAAAATGGTTGCAAAACAATAAAATTAAAGCACAATTAATTCCATTTTCATTGACCGAAAATATTGAAAACGGAGCATTTACAATAGAAGAAAACTTAATGAGTACTATAAATAACGACCCATTTACTATGCCAATAAACGAACTAGTATTAGAAGGAAAGCATAATTTAAAAAATGCTATGGCTGCAACAGCAGTTTCACAGTTACTTAAAATTAGAAAACAAACAATTAGAGAGAGTTTGTCTAATTTTCAAGGTGTAGAGCATCGCTTGGAAAAAGTGTTGAAGATTCAAAACGTTCAATACATTAACGATTCAAAAGCAACAAATGTGAATGCGACTTATTTTGCATTAGACAGTATGACGGTTCCTACTGTATGGATTGTAGGTGGAGTTGATAAAGGAAATGATTATGATGAGTTAATGTCTTTAGTTCGTGAAAAAGTAAAGGCAATAATATGCCTTGGTGTTGATAACTCAAAAATTATCCAAACATTTAGTAATGTTGTTGATGTAATGGTTGAAACTACTTCTATGTCTGAAGCATTAAAAATAGCTAAGCATGTTGCAGAACCTGGCGAAGCAGTACTGTTGTCTCCAGCTTGTGCAAGTTTTGATTTGTTTGAAAACTATGAAGATAGAGGCCGTCAATTTAAAAATGCGGTTCATAATTTATAAAAATGAATGATATTGTAGCTAAAATAAGAGGAGATAAAGGAATCTGGGCAATAGTTTTTCTATTAGCACTTATTTCATTCTTACCAGTTTACAGTGCTAGTACAAATCTAGTGTATGTTATTGGTAAAGGTTCCACTTTGGGTTACTTGATCAAACATTTAGGACATATTTTTTTAGGGTTTGTTATCATTTACTTTGTGCACAAAGTACCTTATCATTATTTTAGGGCTTTGTCAATTTTTGGAATTCCTATAGTAATTGTTTTGCTAATTTATACGCTTACACAAGGCACAACTATGGGAGGTGCGAATGCAAGTAGATGGATTCAAATTCCTTTCGTTGGAATTGGTTTTCAAACATCGACATTTGCCTTTATGGTTTTAATGGTATATGTCGCTCGTTATTTGGCTAAAATTGAGGATAAAGTTGTAACATTTAAAGAATCATTTTTAGAATTATGGCTTCCAGTATTTGGAGTATTGATTTTAATTTTACCTGCCAATTTTTCAACCACAGCACTTATTTTTACAATGGTGTGTATGGTGGTATATATTGGATATTATCCAATAAAATATTTACTTTTTATAGTTGGACTTGGAATTCTTGCATTAACGTTCTTTGTCTTAATTGCAAAAGCTTTTCCAGATGCAATGCCAAATCGTGTAAAGACTTGGGAAAAACGTATTGAACGTTTTACTTCAGATAAAGCAGATGAAGATGTATACCAAATTGAAAAAGCAAAAATAGCAATTGCCTCTGGAGGAATTAAAGGGTTAGGTCCAGGGAAAAGTGTGCAGAAGAACTTTTTACCTCAATCTTCATCCGATTTTATCTTCGCAATTATTGTTGAAGAATACGGGATGATTGGAGCATTCGGAATCATGTTTTTATACTTATTGCTTTTTGTACGATTTATAATTAATGCGCATAAAGCCACGACGCTCTTTGGTAAATTATTGATTGTTGGTTTGGGATTCCCAATTATATTTCAGGCTTTGGTTAATATGTCGGTTGCAGTGGAGTTATTGCCTGTAACCGGACAAACATTGCCATTAATTAGTGCGGGGGGAACATCTATTTGGATGACATGTGCTTCAATAGGAATCATTTTAAGTGTTACTAAGAAAGAAGAGGAAATTGCGTTGGATTTAGATGAAAAGAAAAAAAGAGACGAAGCGTTACAAAGAATAATTGATAGAGAAGTTGAAGAAGAATTAGGTGATTTTAGTATTGATGATGAATCACAAAATGAGGAAGCCAATCCCCTTGAACCCATTTTAAATGAATAATATGCAAAACTTGAAGTTTATAATTAGTGGAGGTGGAACAGGAGGACATATTTATCCTGCAATCGCTATTGCAAATGAGCTGAAGGAGCAATTTCCTAATGCCGAAATTTTATTTGTAGGTGCTAAAGACAAAATGGAAATGCAAAAAATTCCTCAAGCAGGCTACGAAATTAAGGGTTTGTGGATTTCTGGGATTCAAAGAAAATTAACCTTACAAAACTTAATGTTTCCGTTTAAATTGTTGTCAAGTTTATGGAACTCATATAGAATAATTAAAAAATTTAAACCAAATGTGGTTATTGGTACTGGTGGTTTTGCAAGTGGTGCGGTTTTAAAAGTGGCAACAATGTTAAATGTTCCAGTCGTAGTCCAAGAACAAAATTCTTATCCAGGAATTACAAATAAATTATTGGCTAAAAAGGCGAATTCTATTTGTGTGGCTTATGAAGGATTAGAGTCTTTTTTTTCAAAAGATAAAATCAAATTAACAGGAAATCCAGTTCGACAAGATTTATTAGATATTGATACAAAACGAATCAAGAGTTTAACATATTTTGAATTAGATAGTACAAAACGAACATTGTTGGTTTTGGGGGGAAGTTTAGGTGCAAGAAGAGTTAATCAATTAATAGCTCAAGAAATAGATTTTATAACACAACTAGGTGTTCAAGTTATATGGCAATGTGGAAAATTATATTATGATGAATTCAGTTATCTTAATACAAAAGAGAATGTACATGTTTTAGCGTTCATTGATAAAATGGATTTAGCTTATGCTGCTGCTGATATTATTATATCAAGATCAGGAGCTTCCTCAGTTTCAGAATTAAGTATAGTTGGTAAACCAACAATTTTTATTCCTTCACCAAATGTGTCTGAAGATCATCAAACTAAAAATGCATTAGCAATTGTTGCTAAAAAAGCTGCTATTCTATTGATGGAAAAAGAACTAGATGAGAAGTTTAAAAACACATTTGCGGAATTGCTTTCTAATGATGATATGCAAGATTCATTAAGTAAAAAAATTCACAAATTAGCAATGCCAAATGCTACTAAAGAGATTGTAAAAGAAATTGAAAAACTAATCAAATAAAAATGAATTTGAACCAAATACATAATATCTATTTCATAGGAATCGGAGGAATCGGGATGAGTGCTCTTGCTCGATATTTTATGAATATTGGTAAAAATGTAGCAGGCTATGATAAAACCCAAACCCAATTAACAAATGAATTAATTGCAATGGGAATGGATATTCATTTTGAAGATAATTTAGATTTAATAGATAAAAAATATTTAGATAAAACAAATACTTTAGTAATCATTACACCGGCTGTGCCAAAAGATCATTCAGAATGGAATTACTTCCTGTCTGAAGGTTTTGAGGTTAAAAAACGTGCAGAAGTTTTAGGTTTAATTACCAAAGACACTTTTTGTTTCGCAGTTGCCGGAACACATGGAAAGACTACAACATCAAGTATTTTAGGGCATATTTTGTTTCAAAGCGGAGTAGATGTTACTTCGTTCCT
>JBEDTP010000220.1:0-12049 GCA_040119075.1 Flavobacterium sp. | reverse complement strand
TTTTGAGTGTAAAAACCTTCAAATTTTCGTTCCTTTTCTTGAAAAGCTGCATATTCTCTTTTATTTAATTGTGATAAGAATACTGAAGGCAGTCTTGGACTATATACAATTGCTTTTTCAATTTTTTTAATAAAATCTTCTTTGGTAATACTTAATAATTGACAAAACTCTAAAGTATCAATGTCTTTCATTTCCCTTGGAATAACCATAATATCATAAGACGGCTGATTTGCAACTAATAACTTACCGTTCCTATCATAGATATAACCTCTCTCTGGAAACTCAAATACTTTTTTTATTGCATTATTTTCAGACTTAAGCTTTAATGTATCATCAATCACTTGCAAATAAAATATACGAGCAATTAATATTATTGTTGTAACAATAATAACCGTAGGTAATACAGCTTTTCTCATCGCTTAGAAGGTTTAATTAAGTATATAATTAACAAACAAAAAAGTAACGTAAATATTGTAGTTGACAAAGTCCTTAAGAAAATATCTGGAATTAAACTAAATCGATAATACTCTAAAGAAAATAAAACAAAATGATGAATAATCACCGCTAAAAATAAAAATGTAATTCTTTCAGGAGATAATTTATCTGCAATTTTAACTGTTTGGTATTCGTAACTTAACCCAAATGAAAACTTAAATAAACTAGGCCTAATAAAAGCTAAAATTAACGATGCTGCTGCATGGACTCCGCCTGAATTTAAAAACATATCTAAAATTACACCAATAGCAAAACTACTCAACAACAGTGCTGATTTATTACCATTAACTGGATATAAAAGAATAAACAACAAATAAGGATAAGGGTTTATATATCCAAATAAATTAATATTATTGAATATTAAAATTTGAATAGCGAGTAAAATTATAAATCGAAATATGTTTAATAAATTATTATTCACTTACTTTTTAGTGGTTTCTTGTTCTAATGTTTGTTTTTCCTTCTTTTTCTTATTCTCAATAATATATACATACCCTAGTGATGTCATATCATTAAAAAGTCTCACATTAATAGTATAATAATTTGTTTTGGTATCAATAAATACTTTATCAATTTTTCCAATTGGTACATTTTCAGGAAAAATTTCAGATTCTGCTCCAGTTACAATTGAATCACCTTTTCTTAAGGTAGCAAGTCTAGGGACATCAATTAATTGCACATATCCTACATTTTTCCCATCCCAAATTAAAGAACCAAAATGATTTGAGTTTTTTATTTTAGCATTTATTCTTGACTTAGTATTTAAAACACTTAAAACAGTTGAATAATTTTTTGATGTTTTTTCTATTATTCCAACAACTCCTTTTTCATTAATTACACCCATATCTGTTCTAATACTGTCAAAACTACCTGAATTTATAGTTAGATAATTTTCTCTTGTATTAAAAACGTTTTTAACGACTTTAGACATTCTTACTTTTAAATTCACTAATTCGTCTGAATGTAAATTTTTATTAGGTAAAATTGTGTCTTTTTTATTAAATAAAATTTCTTTTAAAAGTGCATTTTCTTCAGCCAATCTTAAGTTTTTTTCTCTTAAGCTTAAATATTCATTTGCATTATCAATTTTTTGATACACTGCACCCGAAACATTATTTGCAGTATTTATATACTCACTTCTATGATAAGAATGTGATTTTATGGTTAATGTTAATGAAATACCCAAAAGCAGCAAAAACAGCAATCTATAGCTGTTTTTAAATATAAAGTTTATTATTTGCTGCATTTATGTTTTTTATTTTATAAGGATACTTTTGTATTTATTAATGTTCTTAAGAGCAATTCCAGTCCCTCTAACTACAGCCCTTAAAGGATCTTCTGCAATATAAACTGGAAGGTCAGTTTTTAAGGATATTCGTTTATCTAAACCTCTTAACATTGAACCTCCACCTGCAAGATAAATACCGGTATTATAAATATCTGCTGCTAATTCTGGAGGAGTTTGCGATAATGTCTCCATTACAGCATCTTCAATTCTTTGTATTGATTTATCTAAAGCTTTTGCTATTTCTCTAAAAGAAACATCAACTTGTTTTGGCTTACCTGTTAACAAATCTCTACCTTGAACAGACATTTCTTCTGGAGCATTATCTAAATCTTCAGTAGCAGCACCAATTTGAATTTTAATTTTCTCAGCAGAAGTTTCACCTACAAATAAATTGTGCTGCGTTCTCATATAATAAATAATATCATTTGTAAAAACATCTCCTGCAATTTTCACAGATTTATCACAAACAATTCCCCCTAAAGCTATAACTGCAATTTCAGTAGTACCACCACCTATGTCTACAATCATATTCCCTTTTGGTTGCATAATATCTACACCAATTCCAATTGCTGCAGCCATTGGTTCGTGTATTAAATATACTTCTTTACCATTTACACGCTCACAAGATTCTTTTACCGCACGCATTTCAACCTCAGTAATTCCTGAAGGAATACACACAACCATTCTAAGCGCAGGTGTAAAAAGTCGCTTCTTTAATGCAGGAATACTTTTAATGAAAAGATTAATCATTTTTTCAGAAGCATCAAAATCTGCAATTACACCATCTTTTAAAGGCCTAATCGTTTTAATGTTTTCATGTGTTTTACCTTGCATCATGTTGGCTTCTTTACCAACAGCAATTATTTTTCCAGTAATTCTATCTCGAGCAACAATTGACGGGCTGTCAATTACAACTTTATCATTATGAATAATCAAGGTATTTGCGGTTCCAAGGTCAATTGCGATGTCCTCAGTCATGAAATCAAAAAATCCCATAAGCTTTTATCGGGTTTTAAATATTTAAAATAGCTACTATGTTACAAATGTAATAAAATTAATGTTTAAAATGACGTGTTCCAGTAAATACCATTGACAAGTTATTTTCATCACAATAATTAATACTTAATTCATCTTTAATTGAACCTCCTGGCTGAATAACCGCAGTCACCCCAGCCTTGTTCGCAATCTCTACACAATCAGGAAAAGGAAAGAAAGCATCACTAGCCATAACACAACCTGTTAAATCAAATTCAAACGAAGTTGCTTTTTCAATTGCCTGTCTTAATGCATCAACCCTAGATGTTTGTCCGGTTCCTGAAGCACAAAGCTGCTTGTTTTTTGCTAATACAATTGTATTTGACTTTGTATGCTTACATATTTTTGAAGCAAACAATAAATCTTCAATTTCTTCACTCGAAGGCGCAACTTTAGTTACTGTTTTCAAATTCGTGATACTATCTGTAATATTGTTTTTATCTTGAACCAACAAACCGTTCAAACAAGTACGAACTTGTTTTGAAGGCAAAGCAACATCATTTTGAACTAATAAAATTCTATTTTTCTTTTCCTCCAACAACTGAACTGCATCTTCATCAAAAGAAGGAGCGATTATAACTTCACAAAAAAGATTGTGTATTTCTTCAGCCGTGGCTAAATCTATATTCCCATTTGCAATAAGAACACCTCCAAATGCAGAAGTTGGATCTCCCGCTAAAGCATCAACATAAGCTTCTTTCATAGTATTTCTAGAAGCAATTCCACAAGCATTATTATGTTTTAAGATAGCAAAAGTTGGGATGTCATTTTTAAATTCTGACATTAAATTTACCGCAGCATCAACATCTAATAAATTATTATAAGATAATTCTTTGCCGTTTAATTTTTTGAACATTTTATCAAAATCTCCAAAGAAAAATCCTTTTTGATGTGGATTTTCACCATATCTTAACACTTGTCCATTTGCAATACTTTCTTTATAAAAAGTATCATCAGTATTAAAATAATTGAATATTGCAGTATCATAGTTTGAAGAAACATGAAAAGCTTTTGTTGCCAACAATCTTCTTTGCTCTAACGTTGTATTTCCTTTCTCTTGAGTATAAAAATCTAAAAATGCCATATAATCTTCAACCGAAGCAACAATTACAGTGTCTTTGAAGTTTTTTGCTGCAGCCCTAATTAAAGAAATCCCTCCAATATCAATCTTTTCAATAATATCAGCTTCTTCAGCTCCAGACGCAACAGTTTTTTCGAATGGATATAAATCTACAATAACCAAATCTAGCTGAGGAATATCAAATTCTTTCATTTGAGCAACATCACTTGGGTTATCTTGACGATTTAGAATCCCTCCAAATACTTTTGGGTGTAATGTTTTTACTCTTCCACCTAAAATTGAAGGGTAAGAAGTAACGTCTTCTACCGCTACAACCGGAATCCCTAATCCTTTAATAAAAGATTCCGTCCCTCCTGTTGAATAAATAGTAACATTATTATCATGAAGTGCTTTAACTATAGGCTCTAAACCTGTCTTGTCAAATACTGAAATTAATGCCGACTGAATTGATTTTGTAGTGTTCATTTTTGTAGTGTTGTTTAGATTTGCAAAAGTAGTTATAGAAAACTTAACATTCAAAAGTTTAAGAAGAAGTTTTTGCTTTTTTTAACAATAAAAATGTAACATATCACTAATTCAATCTACTAATATATATTCACATAGAATTATGATTTTATATTTAAGATTACTAAAGGAAAGTCTAAGCTTTGCATTAAATGCTTTACGAAATAACAAGTTAAGAACTCTATTATCATTATTAGGAGTTACGATTGGTATTTTTTCAATTATTGCAGTTTTAGCAGCCGTAGATTCAATGGACAAAAAAATCAAAGAAGATTTAAGCGACATGGATTTGAATACTGTTTATCTAATGCGTTTTTCTTTTGGACCAACAGAAGTTGAAAGATGGAAAAGAGAACAATTTCCAGATGTGACCTATGATGAATTTGAATACTTAAAAAAATCTTTAAACGGCATTGATAAAATTTCATTTAATTTATTTACTCGAAACGAAAATATTAAATATGAATCAAAAACCGTTAACTCGATAAGAGTAAAACCTTCTACAAATGACTTTTTTGACATAGAACCTATTAAGATTGACAAAGGAAGATTATTTAACGAGTCCGAATCAAATTCTGGAACTCCCGTGATAGTAATTGGAAGTGAAGTTGCTATTGGTTTATTTGGAGAAACAGATCCGTTAGGAAAAAAAGTTCGTTTATATGGACAAAAACTAACTGTAATTGGTGTTCTAAAAAAACAAGGACAAGGAATGTTCGGAGACAGCAGTGATATTGCTGTATTTTTCCCTGTAAACTTTTTAAGAAGAATGTACGGAGACAACAACAATATGCTTACGCCGGCAATTTTAATAAAACCAGAAAAATCAGTTGATATTGATGAGTTTAAAGCCGAATTAGCTCAAAAACTTAGAACGCATAGAGGAGTAAAGCCAGGCGAGATCAATAATTTCTTTATGAATGTTTTATCTGGGTTTACTGACTTTATTGACAACATTGTAGGCCAAATGAATATGATTGGCTGGATTATAAGTCTATTCTCGTTACTTGTTGGTGGGTTTGGAATTGCCAATATTATGTTTGTTTCTGTAAAAGAAAGAACAAATTTAATTGGGATTCAAAAAGCGCTTGGTGCTAAAAACAAATTCATATTATTTCAATTCCTTTTTGAAGCAATCATACTTTCTGTAATTGGTGGAATTATTGGAATGCTACTCGTTTGGTTCTGTGCACTTGGATTAAGCGCAGCATTAGATTTTGAATTTGTTTTAAGTTTCCAAAATATGATGCTAGGTACCGGTTTAGCAGCTTTCATTGGTTTAATATCAGGAATTATCCCTGCTATTTCGGCATCAAAACTAGACCCTGTAGAGGCCATTCGAACTGGAATGTAATTGAATTTGGTTAATCATTAATTTGTTTAACTGTAAAAACATAAAGTATAAAAAAATCCCATTCTTAACTGAATGGGATTTCTTATTTATCTAAGTTCTTGATTTAAAATTAAATCTATATATAAATTAATTTTATCTTTCAATTCTTTTCTATGTGAAATGAAATCTAAGAATCCATGTTCTAATAAAAATTCAGAAGACTGAAATCCTTCAGGCAAATCTTTACCTGTTGTATCTTTTACAATTCTTGGTCCCGCAAACCCAATCAAAGCTCCTGGTTCTGCAATGTTAATATCGCCTAACATTGCATAAGAAGCTGTTGTACCGCCAGTAGTTGGATCAGTACAAAGAGAAATATATGGGATTTTTGCTTCTGCTAATTGTGCTAATTTTGCAGAAGTTTTTGCCATTTGCATTAATGAATAAGCTGCTTCCATCATTCTCGCTCCTCCTGACTTTGAAATCATTACAAACGGGACTTTATTTTTAATCGAATAATCTATTCCTCTAGCAATTTTCTCTCCAACAACGGCACCCATTGATCCACCAATAAATGCAAAATCCATACAAGCAACGACTAAATCATTTCCTTTAGACTTTCCAACTGCTGTCCTTACAGCATCTTTTAAACCTGATTTCGTAATTGCATCTTTTAATCGTGCATCATACTTTTTTGTATCCTCAAAATTTAAAGGGTCTTTAGAAGTCATTTTTGCATCTAACTCTTTAAATTTATTATCGTCAAATAAAATTTGAAAATATTCAGCACTTCCAATTCTCACATGAAAATCATCTTCTGGACTCACCCAAAGATTTCTAGCCAACTCTTCAGTATCTATTACTTTTCCTGTTGGAGTTTTATACCACAATCCTTTTGGAACATCTTTTTTATCTTCGGTAGCCGTTTGAATACCTTTTTCTTTTCTTTTAAACCAACTCATAATTTTAATGTATAATGAATAATTGACAATTATCAATTACTAATTGTCAATTATAATGTATTTATATTATTTAAATCTGCAAATGCTTGTTCTAATCTTGCGTTAAACGTCAATTCTCCTTCACGAATCCATTTTCTTGGATCATAATGTTTTTTGTTTGGAATATCAGCACCGTCTGGACTTCCAATTTGTGTTTTTAAGTAATCTATTTTAGAACTTACATAATCACGAACACCTTCTGTGAAAGCAAATTGTAAATCGGTATCAATATTCATTTTAATTACTCCATAAGAGATTGCTTCTCTAATTTCTTCTAAAGTAGAACCGCTTCCTCCGTGGAAAACAAAATCAATTGGGTTCGAACCCGTTTTATAGTTTTTCTCAATAAATTCTTGAGAATTTTTCAAAATCTTAGGCGTTAACTTTACATTACCTGGTTTATAAACACCGTGAACATTACCAAAAGCAGCTGCAATTGTAAATCTTGGACTTACTTTCATTAATTCTTCATAAGCATACGCAACTTCTTCAGGTTGAGTATATAATTTAGAACTATCAACATCTGAATTATCAACACCGTCTTCTTCTCCGCCAGTAATTCCTAATTCAATTTCTAGCGTCATTCCCATCTTACTCATGCGCTCAAGATATCTTTTTGATATCTCGATATTTTCTTCAATAGGCTCTTCTGATAAATCTATCATATGAGAACTATACAATGGCTTACCTGTCTCTACAAAATGTTTTTCAGAAGCATCTAACAAACCATCAATCCAAGGCAATAAATTTTTAGCACAATGGTCTGTATGTAAGATAACCGTTGCCCCATAAGCTTCAGCAAGAGTATGAATATGTTTAGCGCCTGCAATTCCACCTAAAATTGCAGATTTCTGATTTTCATTTGACAATCCTTTTCCTGCGTTAAATGAAGCTCCTCCATTTGAAAATTGAATAATTACAGGAGCATTTAATTTAGCAGCTGTTTCTAAAACACCATTAACAGTACTTGAACCAGTTACGTTTACAGCTGGCAAGGCAAAGCCTTTTTCTTTAGCATATCTAAAAATTTCTTGTACTTGATCTCCAGTTGCAACACCGGGTTTTATCGAATGGTTCATAGTTGTGTAATTTGTTTATTTGACAAAAATAATAATTTAAAAAATTAGAATGGATAATTAATTCCGAAATTTAAAACGGTTCTACTAAAATTTATATCTCTAAACCATCTTTCGTTTTGCTCTTTTGCTGGATTATAAGTTTTATATCCAAAATCTAATCTGAAAACAAAATAATTAAAATCATACCTAAACCCAAACCCTGAACCAATAGCAACATCATTTAGAGATTTTAATCCGTTGAATGTATAGTTTTCATCTTCAACATTGTCTGAAAAATTCCAAATATTTCCCATATCTACAAAAAGTGCTCCATGCAACTTACCAAACATCTTAGCCCTATACTCTCCACTAAAAGCCATTTTAAAATTCGCCTCATTAAAATCATTAATTGCACCACTTTTTCCTGGCCCTAGTGTATATGCTTGCCAACCTCTGTTGTCATTTGAACCACCAGCAAAATAACTTCGAGAAAAAGGAATCGAATTAGCGTTCCCATAGGGAATTGCAATTCCTGCAAAACTTCTAATCGCAAACACTTTTTGCCTGCCCAAACTCCAGTGTTTTATATACTCAAACTCTGTTTTAAAATATTGAGCATATTCAACATCTAAAAGTGTTTCTTTTCCATTTTCACTTAACGGTTCATTAACTTGCTTAGCTATTAAAGACGCTAAATTACCCGCAGTTTCAATTTTTCCTTTAAATGCATAAAAATTATTATCTGCGAGCCCTTTTTTAGTAGTCTTGTTATATGTATAACTTGAAGAAATAATTAAATTATTTTCAATTAATCGCTTCCTTCTTTCTCCTATACTTCTAATTGACTCATAATCACTATTCACAGGAACTATTGTTGTTCCAGAAACCACATCTTCAATAAACAAAACAGCTCCTGAAGAAGTTAAATTTCCATTACCATCTTCATAAGATCCATTAGTGTTATAAATTTGAGCTAAATCATTTAATCGATTGTAAGAAGAAGTATAAACGTTAAAGTAATTCCCTACATTTAAATTTTGTACATATTGAATGTTTAATAAATCAAATCGTGCAGATACATTTTCTTTAGGCAACCAACTATACCCAATCACTCCATTAAAATTACTTTTATCAAGCCCAATATTTGTTTGTCTTGTTAGTCCTACACTCATTTGTGTTGTAGGAAGCATTTCTTTTTTTATAAGTTTTCTAGTGTTTAATGGAAAAAATATTCTTGGAAATGTAATTTTAGCATCAGCACCTATTTCAGAAATATTAAAAAACCTGTCATTTGGATTTGCAAAATCTTTTGAAGAACCTATTTGCCCTCTTGTTGACAATTCTAATATTTCAGCTCCTTTAAAGAGATTTCTCCATGTTACTGACATACTTCCAGAAATACCAAAGTTGATTATATTAGAATAAGTAACATCTACTGAAGGAGACCAACTGTATTTTTTTCTTGGAATAAGATAAATATTTGCAATTAATCCATTTTCGTCATTTGGATCTTCAACATACTCTATATTTGGAAAATTAAAGGTCTTTAAATTACTAATTGATCTTGAAGTTAATGTTCTGTCAGAATCACTAAACAAGTTGCCTTTTTCAATAAAAACAGCATTTGTTAAAGCTTTTGGTTTATACTTTAATTTACCATCACTGTAGATATTGTAGTTTTTATAAGATACACTATCTCTAAATTTATCTTCTTCTCTTTTACTGGTATTTACAGTGTAAATATTTACGTCGCTGATAGAATATATCTTAAAAGGTGTCTTTATCAAAGAATCACCCTTTTTGACATCTCTATCTTCAATTCTTAATTCGACATCAATTTTATTTATTGAATCAAAAGTTACAACATCATATTTTATATGATTTACCTGAAAATGGTAAACCCCATTATTTCTAAACTCTTTAGTGATTCTATTTCGTTCCTCTTCGAAATCTAACCTTTTATATACACTTCCTTTTTTTAATTTAGATTGACTTTCTTTTTGAGCATATAACTGGTCTAATTCTGGCGTTTCAATAAAACGATAAATTGAGTCTAAATGAGTTGCTTCTCCTTTAGTAATTTTATATGTTAATTTTGCTTTTTTATGCCCAACAGAATCAATTATAGTTTCAACTTTAGAATTAAAATAACCTCGGTTAAAATGATATTCTTTGAATCTTTCAACTGTTTTAGCAGTTTTTTTAACATCTATTACAACAGGTTTCTCACCAGTTTTCTTTAGAAAATTACTTAATCCAGAAACAAAAAAAGAATGCCCTAATCTTTCTACTTGTTTTGCCGAAAGTAATTTAGCTAAATTTTCTTTCCTATTAGGCTTCTTATTCAACCAATTATTATAAGATGAATCTGGATTTTTTTTAGCTAAATTATAAAGCGTAAGTCTTAATGGAAATCCAAAAAAAGTACTGTTAGGCTTTTGAAGTAAAATACCTTCTGCGACTTCCGAATTCATAACCTTATCATCAACTAAAACTTTATTTTTAGTTAACAACTGATTCTCTTCTGAAACATTCTTAACAAGAGAGCAAGAAAAGAATATGCTTCCTGTTAGAAATAATAATGCTATTTTTGGTAAATATTTTTTCAATTCAATAAAAAGTTAGTCAAAAATACAATTTTTATGGTTAGTAAAAACCAAATAAAACTTATAACGAGTTTACAACAAAAAAAATATCGTAAACAGCATAAATTATTTATTGCCGAAGGTGTAAAGGTAATTCAAGAATTAATTGATGCTAATTATAAATTAAATGATTTATTCACAACTCAAAATGACTTTACTAACTTAAAGATAGGCAAAACACATGCCATAACAATTGCTGAATTAAAAAAAATTAGCGTATTAGCAACCGCGAATACATGTTTAGCTACATTTTCAATTCCCGAAATAAAGAAATTTGAACTAAACGGGCTTATTTTAGCTTTAGACACAATTAGAGACCCTGGAAATCTTGGAACAATAATTAGACTTTGTGATTGGTTTGGCATTGAAACACTTTTATGTTCTGAAGAAACAGTAGATGTTTACAACCCAAAAGTAGTACAAGCCACAATGGGTTCGATAAGTAGAGTAAACGTGGTTTATTGCAATTTGGAAGACGAACTAGCTAATGCTAAAACTACTATTTTTGGCACTTTCATGGATGGCAAATCTATTTACAGTGAATCTTTACCAAAAGAAGGAATTATTGTTATGGGCAATGAAGCTAATGGAATTTCAAAATCAATTGAAAAAATTGTAGGAGAGAGAATTTCAATTCCAAGGTTTGGAAATTTACAACTTACAGAAAGCCTAAATGTAGCAACTGCAACTGCAATAATCTTAAATGAGTTTAAACGCCCTGTTTAATTTTAGTGAAACATAAAGTTAATGAAGAATCCTCTCGTTTTCATTTCATGAACATTCCCAGTCCATTGACTATTTGGATCGTTATCTCTAATTAATTCATCATTCATACTAAAAACACCTTTAATCGTGGGTGAAAATTTAAAATATTCAAAATAAATATCAATCCCAAAACCTAACTCATAAAAATTAGTCCATTTAGTCATTCTAAATCTATCATTTGAATTGTCATCAGGTGACTCTGCATTACTACCTAAGTTTAAAGCCGTTGCCAAACCTGCAGTTAAATAAGGCTTAATATTACCTGTTCTTTGAGATGAAAACTTTAATAAAAAAGGAAAGTAAATATAGGTAGACTTGACTTCTCTTAATCTATCAACTGGATCAGCAATATTTGGATAGGTTAAGTTTCTTTGTGTGATAATTAAACCTGGTTCAAATCTAAAGTCCATAAAATCTGTTATTCGAAGATTTCCGACTAAACCAACATTAAAACCAATAGTATTTTGAACTTCAATATCTTGATTTACTGATAAATAATCGGTTTTGAAACCTAAATTATTAAAACCAAGATAATATCCATAATGCATTCTTTGCTTATCGAAATTCTCCTTATTAATAATAGGATCCTTTCCAAACATTCCTGTTTGAGAATATAGAGTTGAAGATATTAAAAATAATAAAATATACTTTTTCATATTATTTTTTAGAAGCATGATAAATAGTTGCGACACCAAATGTTTGTGGTAAATGCTCTACATCTATAAACCCAACTTTTCTCAAAATATTGTTTAAAGCCTCTCCAAAAGGAAAAACATTTGCCGAATCAGACAAATAAGTATAAGCTGCTTTATCTTTAGAAAACAATTTTCCTACTAGTGGCAAA
>JBEDTP010000219.1:0-12443 GCA_040119075.1 Flavobacterium sp. | reverse complement strand
TTATTATAATCAGGTTTTTTATGTACCTGAATTTGAATTCAATATTTATGATGGTTTAGCCATTGGTATGCGGTTAGACAATAAGTCTATGCTAAACAAACCTTTTATGGCTAGTATAACTCCTTTTTATTCGCCAAAAACAGGATCCTTAGTAGGTAAATTTAATACTACTATAGAACAAAATATAAGAGACGAAGGAAAACTATATAGAATTAGATATATTCTCGCAGGAAATCAATTTCATTATGCAGAAAATGCTGCTTATACTAAATTCAGCCCAACAATTCAGTTATTCTTTAGAGATGAAAATTTTAGAAAAAATAAAACTGAGTTTGTACAGTTAAAACAATTATATATTGATAGAGAAAAAACAGATTTTGTATTAGACAATAATACCGAAAATTATAATGTATTCAACTTCAAATATGGGAACTACCAATCTGAAGCAACTAAACACTACAGTCTAATTACCGATCTTCAAGTTGCAAATTCATTTGGAAAAGTTTCAACTGAAATTCATTATAGAAAGTTATTTGATAACAACAGAAGACTAAGTTTAAGGTTTTATTTTGGTACATTTTTATACAGAAGTACAACTTCAGAATTTTTTAGTTTTGGATTAGACAGACCTACAGACTACATGTTTGAGCACAGTTATTTAGGAAGAAGTGAGTCTACAGGTATTTTTAGCCAAGAATACGTTTATGCTGAAGGTGGCTTCAAATCTAAACTTAACACTCGCTATGCTAATCAATGGCTTACTACATTCAATGCTTCATTTAATGTTTGGAATTGGATTCAAATATATGGTGATGTTGGTTTAATGAAAAACGATTTCGCATCTACAAAGTTTGTTTATGATTCTGGCTTACACTTAAATTTAGTCCCTGATTATTTTGAATTATTTTTGCCTGTTTTTTCCTCAAATGGTTATGAATTAAATAACAATAATTATGGTGAAAAAATTCGTTTTGTAGTCACTTTAAGACCCCAAACATTAATTTCATTGTTCACAAGGAGATGGTTTTAAACAGCTAAATACTTAAAAAAATACATTTTTATTATCAAAACAGCATTTTTAAATGATTTTATTATCATATTCTTATTGTTATTGATAAACAATTGATAATTTTCAACAACCTATCTTTAATCGTATTGCTTTATATCTACTAATTAATTACATTTGTAAAATATCAAATTTTTCATATTATGAACAAAGCTGCGACTAAAGAAGTTTTATCTTTTGAAGATTTCAAAAAAGAAGTATTGAATGATTATAAAATTGCTACAGTAAGTAGAGAATGTAGTCTTTTAGGACGTAGAGAAGTTTTAACAGGAAAAGCAAAATTTGGAATATTTGGTGATGGAAAAGAAGTTCCTCAGCTTGCATTAGCCAAAGCTTTTCAAAATGGTGATTTCCGTTCAGGATATTACAGAGATCAAACATTTATGATGGCAATTGGAGCTATGAATATTGAGCAATTTTTTGCTGGATTGTATGGTCATACAGATATAAATTTTGATCCAATGAGTGCCGGTAGACAAATGGGAGGGCACTTTGCAACCCATAGTTTAGATGAAAATGGAAATTGGAATAATTTAACTGCTCAAAAAAATTCAAGTGCTGATATTTCTCCTACTGCTGGACAAATGCCTCGTTTATTAGGTTTGGCACAAGCTTCAAAAATATTTAGAAATGTAAAAGGTTTAGAAAAACATACTAATTTTTCCAATGAAGGAAATGAAGTTGCTTGGGGAACTATTGGAAATGCTTCTACTTCTGAAGGGTTGTTTTTTGAAACAATAAATGCGGCTGGAGTTTTACAAGTACCAATGGTAATGAGTGTTTGGGATGACGAATACGGAATTTCAGTACATGCAAAATACCAAACTACAAAAGAAAATATTTCTGAAGTATTAAAAGGTTTCCAACGTGAAGAAGATACAAATGGTTACGAAATTTTACGCGTTAAAGGTTGGGATTATCCAGCACTTGTAGAAACCTACCAAAAAGCTTCTAAGATTGCACGTACAGAACATGTTCCTGTTTTAATTCATGTTAATGAGTTAACGCAGCCACAAGGGCACTCTACTTCTGGAAGTCATGAAAGATATAAAAATGCTGACCGTTTAGCATGGGAAGCAGAATATGATTGTTTAGCCCAAATGCGTCTTTGGATGATTGCAAACAATATTGCAACAGAAGAAGAATTAAGCGAAATAGATACTGCTTCTAAAAAAGAAGTTTTAGAAGGTAAAAAAACAGCTTGGTCAGCTTTTACTACGCCTTTTAAAGCAGAACAACAAGAACTAGTTCAGTTATTGAATTCAATTGCAGTAGCAAGTCCAAATAAAGTGTTTGTTGAAAAATTCGCAAATGATTTAGCTGCAATAAAAGAGCCAATTCGTAAAGAAATCATTACAACTGCTCGTAAAGTGTTGCGTATAATTGTAAAAGAAAATGGAAAAACTCAATTAGCAAATTGGATTACAAATTATACCAATAAAATTCAACCAAAATTTAGCTCGCATTTATTTTCGCAATCCGATAAAAATATTTTTTCTGTAAAAGAAGTGCAACCAACTTATGATGCAACTGCAGAAGACGTAGATGCACGCTTGGTTTTACGTGATAACTTTGATGCTATTTTTTCTAAACATCCCGAAACTTTAATTTTTGGTGAAGATGCTGGAACCATTGGTGATGTTAACCAAGGTTTAGAAGGAATGCAAGAAAAATACGGAGAATATCGCGTAGCAGATGCTGGAATACGTGAAGCAACTATTTTAGGTCAAGGAATAGGAATGGCAATGAGAGGTTTACGTCCAATTGCGGAAATTCAATATTTAGATTACTTATTATATGCTATTCAAATCATGAGTGATGATTTAGCTACATTACAATATAGAACAAACGGAAGACAAAAGGCTCCATTAATCATTAGAACTCGTGGACATCGTTTAGAAGGTGTTTGGCATTCTGGTTCGCCAATGGGAATGATTATTAATGCTATTAGAGGAATTCACGTTTTAGTTCCTAGAAACATGACTAAAGCAGCTGGTTTTTATAATACCTTATTAGAAACTGACGAACCTGCATTAGTAGTTGAATGTTTGAATGGTTACCGTTTAAAAGAGAAAATGCCAACTAATCTAGGAGAATTCAAAACGCCTATTGGAGTAGTTGAAACAATTAAACAAGGAACAGATATTACTTTAGTTTCTTATGGCTCAACGTTACGTTTAGTAGAACAAGCTGCAAATGAACTTGAATCTGCCGGAATTAGCGCAGAAATTATAGATATTCAATCGTTATTACCATTTGATATTAATCATGATATTGTAAAAAGTGTAGCAAAAACAAATCGTTTATTAGTGATAGACGAAGACGTTCCTGGCGGAGCAAGTGCTTATATTTTACAAGAAATTATAGAAAATCAAAAAGCATACAAGCATTTAGATAGCGAACCACAAACTTTAGCGTCTCAAGCACATAGACCTGCTTATGGAACAGATGGTGATTATTTCTCTAAACCAAGTGTTGAAGATATTTTTGAAAAGGTTTATGCTATTATGAATGAAGCAGATCCTGCTAAATTTCCAAGTTTGTACTAGTACAAATCTGTAATTATTGTAAAAAGCTACTTTGTCATTTCGACGAAGGAGAAATCGCATTAACTTATTTATCTTATGTGATTTCTCTTTCGTCGAAATGACAAATTATAAGAAGATTAAATTTCTTTTAAAACTGCAACCAAATAATCAATTTCTTCTTTCGTATTAAATTGACTGAATGAAATACGCAAATTAGGAAACTTTTGTTCTTCTAAAGTCAAAAACTCAGCTAAAACATGCGATGGTTTAATGCTTCCGCTTTGGCAAGCACTTCCTCTAGAAACTGCAATTCCTTTCATATCTAAAGTAAAAAGTAACATAGCTGCTTTAGACTCCTCAATTGGTAGCATTACATTTAAAATGTTATATAAAGTGTCATTTCCGTTTACTTTTAAATTTGGAAAAACAGATAATAATCCAGATAGGCAATACGATTGCAAATCTCTTATTTTCTTTTTATTTACTTCTAAATTATCCAAAGAAAGCTCTAAAGCTTTTGCCATTCCTACCACTTGATGTACTGCTTCAGTTCCTGCGCGTAGTCCTTTTTCTTGTTCACCGCCAAAAATTATTGGCTGTATATGCAAACCTCTTTTAATATATGCAAACCCTATTCCTTTAGGTCCGTGAAATTTATGTGCGGTTCCAATTGCAAAATCAACGGGTAGTTCGTGTAAATTTAAATCTATTTTTCCTATTGATTGAACGGTATCGCAATGAAACAAAGCTTTAGCAGCAACACACAACTTCCCTACTCTCTCAATATCCAAAATTGTTCCTATTTCATTATTCACATGCATTAACGAAACTAAAGTAGGCTTCACTTCACTTAGTAAATTTGCCAAATGCAAATAATCTATTTGTCCTGTTGGAAGTACATTAACATAAGTTATTTCAATGTCATTGTTTTTTTCTAAATGCTGTATTGTATGCAGAGTAGCATGATGTTCTATTTTGGAAGTAATAATACGTTTAACTCCTAAATCGTTGATTGCGCTTTGCAAAATTAAATTAGTAGCTTCAGTTGCATTACAAGTGAAAATAAGTTCGGAAGCTTGTATATGTAATATTTTAGCAATGCTTTTACGAGCTGTTTCAAGTAAATTTTTTGCACTTCTACCAAAACTGTGCGTTGATGAAGGATTTCCAAAATCATTTGTTAAAACCGCAACCATAACATCAATAACTTCTGGATAAAGAGGAGTTGTAGCTGCATTGTCTAAATATATTTTTTTCATTTTATCTTTTTCAAAAAGCAAAGATAAGAAAGTAAGTTTTATCAAAACTTAAAATATGTTTTACAAAAAAAGCGAGAACTATCATTTCTCGCTTTTTTTATTGACCGTTGTATCCTTAATGAGAAACCTCTGTTTCAATTGAATCTACATCGATACCTTGCTTTTTAAGGATCCCCTTTACTAAAAATGCAAATAGAGTTAGATATCCAAAACAAACTACAGCAATAATATATGATTGATGAATTCCAATTATATCAGCTAATTTTCCTTGAATTGGTGGAATAATTCCACCACCTAAAATCATCATAATTAAAAAAGCAGACCCTTGAGATGTATATTTTCCTAATCCTAAAATTGACAAACTAAAAATAGATGGCCACATGATACTGCAAGCCAAACCACCTGCTAAAAATGCATAAATAGCAATTGTTCCTGTAGAGAACAAACCTATCAACATAGCAGTAATACCAAATAATCCAAAAATAATTAAAGTGCGTGCAGGTTTATCTTTAGTCAAAAAGAAAGCTAAAATTTGTAAAGCTATACAAACAACATAATAATACAAAGGCTTCATATCTTTACC
Organism: Flavobacterium sp.; assembly: GCA_040119075.1. GTDB lineage: Bacteria > Bacteroidota > Bacteroidia > Flavobacteriales > Flavobacteriaceae > Flavobacterium. The sequence continues at coordinate 7,007 of JBEDTP010000219.1, read as the reverse complement.
TGAAACGATATTTACAATTAAAATTACTGCAAAAGCAATAAGTGGAACAATAATTAGTGCTAAAGTTTTTTTGATTCCAGATAAATTAAAGGCACTAATCGCTCCTGCCCAACGCCCAATCATTAAACTTCCCCAGTACATTGAGATATAGGGTGCAATTTCAGAAGATTGTAACCCGCCAAAACTTTCCAATTTTAATAATTCTCCTAAATTACTTCCAATTGCGACTTCTACTCCTACGTATGTAAATATTGCTAACATCCCTAAAACCAATTGAGGATACTGCATAGCGCCCCAGCCTTCCGATTTTTGACTTGCAGCAAAATACGAAAAGAATATCCCTCCTAAAACTACTAAAAGAGCTCCAGAAAGCCAATACATTCTCTCACTTTCAATTTTTTCCTTTAAAACTACAAGTTCTTTTTCTTTGGTTTTTAAATTGCTTAAATAAGCCGAAAGTTGGTCGCCAGTAAAATCTTTTAATTTAGCATGATTTACAGGCGATTTTGCTGCCTTTAACTCATACTCTATAGTTTGAATCACTTTTGCTTCATCACTTTTATAACTTTTAAAAACAGGAACAAACATAATTCCTAGAAAAATTGTCATTACAACTAGTGTTTTTAAAGCTTTATTTGCTTTTTCCATTGGCTCCTTTGAAATTCCATCTGGGACTTTTTTAGAAAAATAAAATAATGCAGCCGATGCTAAAAATAGTAATCCTACACCAACGTATAAATAAATAACCTTATTTAATTCTAAACTGGCAATTTGCTCATCTGTAACTGAAACTGCTGAACCAAATAAAGCAAAACCAACTAAAATAGGGCCAATCATTGTTCCAAAAGAATTAACTCCACCTCCAAGATTAACACGACTTGCTCCAGTTTTTGGGCTCCCTAATAAAATTGCAAACGGATTTGCTGCAGTTTGTTGCAAGGAAAAACCTAAAGCAACAATAAATAAACCAGCCAACATGCCAACATATAAATTAGCTTCAACTGCAACTATCATTGCTCCAGCACCAAGTGCAGAAAACAACAAACCATACACAATACTTTTTTTATATCCCCAAGAACTAACAATATCGCTGTTTTTTGCAGTTCCCATGATAAACAATATCAACGCACCTAAATAATAAGCAGTATAAAATGCAAAATCTATTAATTGTGACTGAAATTGATCTAGACTAAAGTAATGTTTACAAAACGGAATAAAAATACTATTGCCAGCTGCAATAAAACCCCAAAAAAAGAAAACCGTAATAAGAGTGTATAATGCTGGATAATTAGTTTGATTTGAATTGGTATTTATAGAATTCATATAGTTATTTTTTTGAAAGCCTAAAGATAGTATTTTTAGCATTTAACAAACATTTTAGTTTAAATAAAATTATTCGTTTAAATTTGCTACAAATTAGAATTAAAATATGAAAAAGGTTTTCGCTTTATTACTAACAGTTGCATTATTTTCATGTGATGATGGAGATATAACACTTCAATCATTTGCTTTTGAATCTCAGAGTATTCAAAAATGTTCAGATAATAATTTAATATTTAAAATTAAAAATGACGAATTATTATTAATTGACATTCCTGAAAGTAGTTTTGAGAACACGGTAACTCCAGACGGCTCACCACGTGTAATAGTTATAAATTCTAGTAATAAAATAATTTATAGAAAATACTCTGGAAATCTTACCTCAAATACTATTTGTTCTATTATTCCACCTGCAAACCCAGTTGTAAATAAAGAATGGAATGCTACTGGCGGAACAATTTTAATTGAAACAGACGAACGTTTTGACACTGATGGAATTACTTTAATAGGTTATACCCATAATATTACTTTTGAAAATGTTAGTTTTTCAGGTCCTGATAACACTTTTAGCTTTACAACTTACATCTTCGGAGATTACGAAACTGGTCTTTAATTATATTAAAATATTTAATAAAAAAAGCTCCAATTATCTTGGAGCTTTTTTTTATCTATTTACATTTTGTTTTATGTAAACTTCTGTTGCTCCCACTCCATATTTTTGATAACTGGCTTCTTTAAATGTTATTCCATCATACTTAGAAAATAAAAATTCAAGCTCCGATTTTAAAACTCCTTCACCAACTCCATGAATAAAAACAAGCTTAGGTAAACGCTTTCTAATTGCAAAATCAAGCTGACCTTTTGCATTGTCCATTTGTATATTTAAAATTTCAAAATTAGACAAACCACGAAATTTTTTTACTAATTTTTCAATATGCAAATCAACTTCTAAAACAAAATCATCCTTCTTATTTTTCTTTTCTTTTACAAAAGAACGCTTTTTTTCTTCGGTTTTATCTTGCAAAACCGAAGTTAAACTTTTAGAAGAGAATACATTATTTAAATCATTGATATTGTTTGTTTTAATTAATTCGTTGACAAAAAAAGTCATCAAGAAACCATCGCTTGTTTCTATAGTAACAGCTGTATTCTCTACTTTTAAAACAACCCCATCAATATCATCGTCCAATACTGAAACCTTGTCTCCTATTTCAAAATTTTTCATACATCAAATTATTAATCAAATACTATTTATAATATCATTTTCAAAGATAAAAAAGTTAAAATAAGAACTTCCTTTTTGAACATTAATTTTGAGGAAAACAGAAAAGAAAACAATTCCTCTACTCTATATTTCATGTAAAATATTTCAACATAATTTTACACTATCCAAAAAAAATGTTTTGGATCAATTTAATTTTTGGCACGCATATTGGATATATCAAATCAAGGAACTCAAAAAAAAGAGTTTTAAGTTTAACCTTTAAATTATTGTATCATGAAAAAAATTACATTTTTAGTTGCAGGAATATTATTCTTCGGAATAAATATGGCAAAAGCATCAGATAAAAAGGTTTTAACTGATGATAAAGGAAGAGGTAGATACCATGTAGACTACAGAGATGCTGAACCAATTGTGTTCTTAGAAAGAGGTGTTGAGTTTTATGTTTTTCCAAATGGCGAATTTGATTTCAATACTGTATCTAATCACTATAGTGCTAATCCTAGACCAAGAAACGGTGGAATAAATACAACATATGGAGCTCCAAGATCTTATTCTAATTATGGACCTAGAGATAGAGGGATTAGAATAGAACATGATTATATGGGTAGAGTTAGAAGAGTTGGCAATGCATTCATTAATTATGACGCATACGGGAGAGTGAAAAGAATTGGGAGTGTTTATATGAGATATAACAGTTTTGCTTTAACTCAAGTAGGTGGTTTAAGAATTATATATAACAGAAGAGGATGTATTATAGACATTATTGGCTATGTAAACCATCACAGCACTCATTATACTTATAATCCTAGAGGAAATAATGGATATGGGAACAATTATGATGATGAAAACGATGACGATGATTATAATGATGACGATTTCTATTACTATAGAAAAGATGGTTCAAAAGCCAAAATGTCTAAAGAAGACATAGAAGAAATAAAAAAGAAATAAAAATTACTACATAATGTTAGTAAAGTTGGTTGGTTGGTTTAAAAGTCCTGTGGAACTGTATAGTGAAGCAGGATTTTTTATGAATCAGAGTTTAACAAACGAGCTAAATCTTCAGTAAGCGATTTTCTACTGTATTTTTGTAAACCAATAGCATTAACATTAAGATTTTTCTCCTGAAAAGCTTTAAAATAATTAGAAATCTGACTTTTTAAAGCTTCTTTTTCATCGTAAGCAAAGAAAAACCCTGTGTTTGTTGATTTGATAATTTGTTCAAAATCTGCCCCTATCGGACCTAAAGCTAAAATTGGTCGCTCAGAAACCATATATTCAAACAATTTTCCTGGAATAATACATTTTGTTTCAGGTGAATTTATTTCAATAAGCAATAAAACCTGTGAAGATTTTTGCTCTTGTAAAGCTACTTCATGAGAAACATAGCCTAACAAGTTCATATATTTATCTAAATCATGTTCTTTAATTGCAGAAATGACTTCAGCACTCACTGCTCCGATTAATTTTAACTCAAAAGAAGAAGCAAATAAAGCGTTTTCAGACACTAACTCGCTTAAAGCTTGCCATAATACTTTTGGATTTCTTTCAGAAAGTAATGAGCCTATATGCGCTAATGTAAATTTTTCATCTTTAGCTCTTGAAGTGCTATTTTCAATATCGTAACCGTTTGTAATTACTGAAATAGGTTTTGACGTAATTTCTTAAAACTCTTTTTTAGTAGTAGGAGAAGTTACAATAATAGAATTACACACATTTAAAACCTCTTTTTCTAAGTTTTTATGCGTTTTCGCAGCCCAATTGCTCAATTTAAGTTGTTTATGATAACCTATTGTTGTCCACGGATCTCTAAAATCAGTAATCCAATTGATTTCCATTTCTTTTTTGAGCTGTAACCCAATTAAGTGCAAGCTATGAGGAGGTCCTGTTGTAATTATAGTATCAATATTATTTTCAACTAAATATTTTCTCAAATAAAGAACAGAAGGTTTCACCCAAAATATGCGTGCATCCGGAATAAAAACATTTCCACGAATCCAAAGCATAACTTTATCAATGAAAGTTTGTTTCTTTTTATTTGGAATTATTCCTGAACTGATGTCTTTTGTTTTCTTTTTCGAAAAAACAGAAGCAAAACCATACGGCTCGAAGATTTTATTTTTTACAATAATTGCTTCTTCAGAAACTTCACTCAATAATTTCTCATCTAACAATGGATATGTTGGGTTTTCAGGAATATAAACATGTGGTTCGTAACCAAAATCGGGTAAATATTTCACAAATTTTAGCCAACGTTGTACTCCTGGACCACCAGCTGGCGGCCAATAATATGAAATGATGAGTATTTTCTTTTTATTGCTGATTTGTTATTATATTTTCAAGTTCAAAAATCAAAAATCGTTAATCTTCAATTTTAAATATTTTTTTTTCTCGAAATACAACCCGCCAATTACCAATAAAATCATTCCTATTGAACTCATTAAAGCAATTGTACTTCCTGTTTTTACCACTTCAGGCTCAAACTTAAATTCAATTGTATGCTTTCCAGCAGGAACTTGCAATCCTCTTAAAACGTAATTTACATTGTAAATAGGAGATTCTTTTCCGTCTATTGTAGCTTTCCACCCATTTTTATAATACATTTCAGAAAAAACAACAAAACCTTCGTTAGAGTTATTTGAAGAGTATTTTAAATGATTTGGTTTACAAACTACTAACTTAATTGTTGCTAAAGAATCTTTAATAAATGATTTTTTTTCTATTTTAAAATTATTTTTATTTACAACCGCAACCTTTTTAGTATCTAAACTGTCTAATGCTCTCATTTCTTCATCAGACGAATTAACTACTTTCACATTTTCAATAAACCAAGCATTTCCGTTAGCAAATGTATTATTCATTGCAAATTGTTGCCCTTGTTCATTGCTTTGAATAATATATTTTACATTCAACATATTTAAAACACCTACATTATTCTTAGCAATTTGATAGTCAAATAATTGTTGCACTCTACGTGGTTTTGCTGCATGATAACCACCAATAGAACTATGAAAATAAGAAGTTCTTGCATTACTCATATTTCCTGCAACTTCAAACACTCTATAATGTGTTGTATCTTGTAAAATTTGCATATCGGCATTAGTTGGCTGAAAAGGAACTTCCATTTCGTTTGCGCTTACAAAACTTTCTTTATTTACATAGTTTTTAGCAATAAAAAACAAATCTCCACACATTAAAATCCCAACCAAAACAATAGAAACCATTGGTTTTAAAATCTTTTTAATATATAAATACAAAATCCCAAATACTGCTAAAACAAGCATAATTGAACGAAACACATCTGAAGAATATAATGCTGATCTATCTTCTTTTAAAGCTTGCATGAATTCTGGTCCATATGATTGAAGGTAATAATCATCGTTAACTCCAGAAAAACTAAACATTGCCTTACAAAACAACAATAAAACTAAAACTCCAAGAGTAACAGCTCCAGATTTCCACAAAGCATTCCATTTTTTATCATCTTCTATTTTAAAGAAGTTATAAAAACCTAAAACTGCTAAAACTGGCATACACAATTCTAAAAGCACTTGAATAGACGAAACTGCTCTAAACTTATTATACATAGGAACAAAATCAATAAAAAAGTCAGTTAGAAGGCTGAAATTTTTACCCCAAGACAAAAACAGAGAAAGAAGTGCTCCAGTTAATAATATATAATTGATTTTCTTTTTTTCATCGAAGAAAGAAAGCACTGCAAAAAAGAAAACAATAATTCCAATATAAGCAGGAGCTGCCACGATAGGCTGATCTCCCCAATAAGTTGGCATTTGTTTTACTAAATTCACTGCTTCGTAAGACGGAACACCTTGAGCAACAATGTATTTATACATCTCAGAATCCTCACCCAAATCTTCATGATTTGAACCTCCAAATATTCTTGGTGCTAATAAATTTAAACTTTCAGCTTTGCCATAACTGTATTCAGTTATGTACTCATAACTCATTGCGTTATCAGATTCTTTCTTTTTTCCTTCAGCATCAAAACTAAGTTCACTCTTACTTCTTGTCGAAAATTTTGCATATTCCGAAGTTGCTAATAAGTTTGTTGCATTTGCACCGATTGCTAATAATCCTGCTATAGCAAATACTCCTATAATTTTAGCAAGATCTTTAAATGCTTTTTCTTTAACAAATTGAAACGCGTAAAAACTTCCAACTATTAATAACAAAAGAAGCAAATAATACGTCATTTGAAAGTGATTTGCCTGAATTTCTAAAGCAGCTGCAATCATTGTTAGAATTCCACCTACAACATATCTTCTTTGAAAAACCAACAAAACACCAGCCAAAACCATAGGCATATAAGCAATAGCATGTGCTTTTGCATTATGTCCTACTCCAAGAATAATAATCAAATAGGTAGAAAAACCAAAAGCTACTGCCCCAAAAAAAGCTTTTAATGGGTCAATTTTCAATACCATTAATAAAATATAAAAAC
>JBEDTP010000218.1:0-12571 GCA_040119075.1 Flavobacterium sp. | reverse complement strand
GTGTCATTATTATATAATGAACCAATAACAGTTGAGTTATTTTCAGTAACAAAATAACGGTCTTTCATGTTTACAAAGACTTTTCTTCCTGGTTCAAACTTTGTGTATAAATTATAAGCATCAATTGGCATGCTAAAACCTACTAATCCATCAATTGATACAAAAGAAATAGACTTGTAAAAATTACCGCCTTCATCGCTAGAAGTCACATACGCTTCTATTACATCATCTCCCATGTACTGTTGGTAAACAGCAGTAGAAGTAGATGTTATATCTTGAACAGTTTTTGTTACAGTTAAATCTGTACAATTATCTGATAAATCAGGAGTTCCATAATCATCACTATTTACACAACTTACAATAGAAGTTGCAATAGCAAGACCAAAAATTAATTTTATTTTTTTCATAGCTTGTTATTAATTAGATGAGTAAATTGTAATTTTATCTATTTGGAATAAACCGTCTAATGAAGTGCCATTTCCGGTAACTTTAAACGCTATGTGTAAAGTTCCAGTATAACTAGATAAATCAATATCACCAGATGAAATATATGTATATCCGTTTGTAGTTTCATCAGCAACAATTGCATCAACTTGTTCCCAAGTTGCAGCCAAAACATTTGTTCCATCATAATCAGAAGAAACAAATACTTCTAATTTATTTGCTGAATTATCAACAAAGTTTGTTGCAGATTTAAAAGTTAAAATCTCTCCTGTAAAAGCATCCATATCTATAGCTGGAGAAATTGCCCAACCAATGTTTGAAGCTTCACCACTTCCAAATGAACTAAATTGAATATAGCCATCATCATTAAACTCTCTTTCAATCCATTTTTTAGTCCCTGCTTCTGCAAAATTTGTCCAATCTGCATAATCAAAAGTCATGTTATAATCAATTTCATTGAAATTTTCTGAATAAATAACGGGTCTTAAAGTTGGAATTTCAAAATCATCATCATTTACACAACTAGTTGCAACTCCTATAAATAAAGTTGCAAGCAAAACTGTTTTTAAAAATTTATTTTTCATAGTGCAATTTTTAGAAGTTAATATAGAAGTTTACGAAATATGTTCTTCCGTAACCATAAAAATATTTAGGTCCAAAAGCAGGTGTTCCGTTAACATTGTCTTGTTGAGCATCTACGAAAGTTGCTTTTCTAGATTGTTCAAAACCTCCAGTTTTATATTCAATATCTAATAAGTTGTTAATAGAAGCGAAGAAACCAAAAGTATTTCTGTTTTTACTACTAATTCTCCATGATTTACCACCTATTAAGTTGAACAACATAAAGTTATCAAATTTTTCTTGTTTTAACAACTCTCTTACAGATTCATCAGTAGCTCCTGGATAAGAAACACCAGTTGTTCTATCAATAGTGAAGTTGTCTGTTCTTAAGATGTTTGAAATATCTAAATAACTATCTGCTAAATAATTCATGTTACCACTAATCCACCAAAAGTGAGGGTCTCTATACTCTAAACCAAATGAATAGGCTTGTTGAGGCATTCCAGGTAATTTATAGTCTTTAAGGTAGTTAGTCCCAAAGTTTCTAATTGGATTTAAACCAACAGTTGTTCTTGCATCGTCATTAGTAACTAAGTTTGCATTGTCTGAATAAATATATTGTCCATATGACGCAGCAGCAGTAGCTTTAATTGTTGAAGTAATTTGGTATTCTAAACCTAACTCTAAACCTAAATTTCTTTTGTCAACCGAAGTAACAATTTCACTTACGAATGAATCTTCGTCACCATCAGTGTCGCCAATGTTCTCAGCATAGAAGAAAGAAATTTCAGTACTATTTTTAATTTGTGAAGCAAAAGCAGTTAATCTGGCTTTTAATTTAGGTGCTCTAATGATATAACTTACATCTGCACTAGAAATAGCTTCGCTTTCTAAGCTTGGTGTAAAGTTATTGTTTAAACGCGCATTAGAGAAAGAGTTTCTCATTGTTGGTGCCGCAGTCATATACATAGCATTAAAATCTAATAAATGACGTCCTGTTATTTTATAAGTTAAACCTCCTTTAAACCCGAAGTTTTCAAAAATAACTTTTTCACCTTTACCAAAAGAATTATTAGCATAAATTCCGTTTCTATATAAACCTTCTCTTTGGTATTGAGACCTTTTAAATGTTTGTGCTAAATAGAAATCAACTTTATTATAAGTAAATTTAAACTGAGTAAACGCTTCTAAGGTAGTTGCAAATAAGTTATAGTTGTAACCATAAGTGTCTCCTTCACCAACTTGTCTATTTGGATTATTTAAATCAGATTGTGTAGCGTCTCCAGTAAAGAAAGGGTCAACATCCAAGAAATAATCACCTCCCATTAAATCTAATAAATTTTGGTGATTATGTGATTTCAATCTTTGGAAGTTAACTGCTGCATTCATCGAAATATTGTCAGAAATACCAGCATTCAAAACTGAATTTGCACTCCATAATTTATCATCTGTTCTGTCTTCATATAAAACATATACGCTTTTTCCTGCATCAGCACTGTTTTGATTCGCAATATACATTGCATCCCAGTTAATTTGACTGTTATTTAAAAAATATTGTTCAGCATTAGCTGCCTGCGTATAATTAGGAATCCAGTTACCAGCATTGTCATGATAGTTTAAATAATAACTTGGTAAGTTTTTGTAGTAAGTAGGGTCAGGATTGTTTGATAATTGATTGTCTATTCTTGAATTTCCAATCGATCCTGTTTGAAATGCTACATTAGTGTTTAATGTAGTTTTTTCATTTATTTTCCAATAGTGAGATAACATATTGATTGGCTCTTCGATGTCTTTATCCCTAGAGTTTCTTTTCTTTCCATCTTGCCATCCCCAATATGAATTGTATCTAATACCCATTAAGTCTGTAACTTCTTTAGTATTTGGAGAGCTTTTACCTCTACTGTTTTGAGCATAAATAGAAGTAAAGTTTAAGCTATGACTGTCATTTATTTTCTTTTCAACACTTGCAAACATTGAATTTGCTGCATAGTCTGTTCCTTCGAAATGTCCTTCGTCTGCCCATCTTCTAGAAGCAGAAACTACAAAAGCCCAACCTTTATCGTCTAATCCAGAAACATGAGTTCCCATTGCTCTCCAACTATAGTTAGTGTTAGTTCCAGAAAAAGTAATTCTGTTTCCTGGTCTATAATGAGAAGCTCTAGTATTTATTTCTTGAGTTCCTAATGCTCCACCAAATGTAAAATCTGATGCGCCAGTTCCCATTGTGAATTCTTGATTTCTAGTAGCATCATTTAAACCTCCCCAGTTACTCCATTGTGGCCTTCCATCGTAAATTTTGTTCATAGAAATACCATTAATCATAGTTTTTCCATAAGCATTATCTAATCCTCTTACTCTAAAACGAGCTTGACCCCAATTGAATGCAGCGGCTTGTTGATATGTGTCTCTTGAGGCTTGTAATAATCCAGAAGTACTTTCTGAACCAGAATTATCATCACCTAAATCGTTTTCAGTTATAGTAACTAAACTTAATTGTTGTTCAGTTGTAACATCTTCTTCAAGAACAACATTCCCTAATTCTAATGTTTCTCCTTTTGTTAATTCTAACAATAAAGTTTGAGAAAGATAGCCATTAAAACGGACAACTAACGTTTGTTCTCCAACTGGTAACGTTTGAAAAACAAAATTTCCTTCAAAATCTGTTAAAACAGTTTGGTTTGTACTCTGAATTGTGGTAACAACATTTTTTAACGGTTCTTGACTTTTAGCATCAATCACTTTTCCTGTTAAAGCAGGCTTTTCTTGAGCAAAAACAAAAACAGCTTGTAATACAAATAATGTACTTAATACAAGTTTTTTCATAAACGAAATTATAATTAATATTTTTTAAATCCCTAGTTCAAAAAAACTTAGGGGCGTCAAAGGTACAAATTTTAATTACATTATCTACAATTGACTTGTAAATTGAAAAGAATTGATGTTATGTTAACAATAGGTAACATTTTAATTAATGTGCTACATTTAATAATATTATTTACCTTTGGCACCCATTTTGTATTAAAACTGGTATTAACATAACATAAAATAACATTTGATTTATGAAAATAAAACAATTATTTACGGCCTTAATTATACTTTCTACACTAAGTAACGTATATTCTCAAGAGAAAAAGTTTAAAATACATACAGTTGCATTTTATAATTTAGAAAATTTATTTGATACTATCAATGATCCTAAAACTAATGATGAAGAGTATACTCCTTCAAATGGTTGGACTTCAAAAAATTACAATAAGAAGTTAGATAACTTAGCAAGGGTTTTAAATGAAGTAGGAACGGGAGACAACCCATTAAATTCTCCTGTAGTTATAGGAGTTTGTGAAGTTGAGAATAGAAATGTTTTAGAAGATTTAGTAAAGCATCCTAAATTAGTGGGAAGAGGTTATAATATCATTCATTTTGATTCGCCTGACAAAAGAGGAATCGATGTAGGTTTTCTTTATCAAGGAAAATATTTTACACCAACAAGTTATACCAATGTTCCATTGTATATTTATAAGGACGACTCTAAAAATGGAAAGAAAGTAAAAGAGGAAAATGAAGAGACTGATGACAAAGGTTCTGTAGACACTAAAACTAAAAGAATTTATACGCGTGATCAATTATTAGTTACGGGTATTTTAGATGGAGAAGAAATCAGTTTTATTGTAAATCACTGGCCGTCTCGTTCTGGAGGAGAAAAGAAAAGTAGTCCAAATAGAGAGGCTGCAGGAAGATTAAACAGAAAAATTATAGATTCATTATATAAAATTAACCCAAACGCCAAAATTATTACAATGGGCGATTTAAATGATGGGCCATATAATAAAAGTGTAAAAAAAGAACTTGGTGCGAAAGCATCAAAAGATGAGGTAAAACAATTTGGAATTTACAACCCAATGGAAAAAATGTCTGAAGACGGAATAGGCACATTAGCATATCGTGATTCGTGGGATTTATTTGATCAAATAATGCTTTCTGAACCATTCGTTAGAAAGGATTTTAGCACTTGGACATATTGGAAAGCAGGAGTGTACAATAAACCTTTTTTAATTAATAAAGAAGGTCCATGGAAAGGGTATCCATTAAGAAATTCAAACGGAGTTCCTGGATTTAGCGACCACTTTCCTGTTTATATCTATATTGCTAAAGAAGTAAAATAGTAAAACATCAAATCTTTGAAAGGTTAGCTGTGAATTATCATAGCTAACCTTTTTTATTTTTAGTAACTTTACTTTTTATTTATTAGAATATGGCAATAGCAAAACCTTTTAATTTAACAAAGTGGATTGAAGATAATCGACAACTTCTCAGGCCACCCGTTGGAAATAAAAACTTATACATAGATTCAGGTGATTATATCGTAATGATTGTGGCTGGGCCAAATGCACGGAAAGATTATCATTATAATGAAACGGAAGAGTTGTTTTATCAATTGGAAGGAGAAATCACAGTTTACATTCAAGATGAAGGGAAAAAGCGAGCAATGAAATTAAAAGCAGGCGACATGTATTTACATCCTGCTAAAGTTCCGCATTCTCCAGTTCGAAAAAAAAATTCAATAGGATTAGTAATTGAACGTAAGCGAAATGATTCAAAATCAAAAGATGGTTTGCTTTGGTTTTGCGATGACTGTAATCATAAATTATATGAAGTTTACTTTGAACTGCATGATATAGAAAAAGATTTTTTGAATCATTTTAAAGATTTCTATACTTCAGAAGATAAACGAACTTGCAAGAACTGTGGAACAATTATGGATACCGATGAAAGATTTCTTGGGAAATAATCACTCTTTTTTTAATCTCATTAATATTCAATATATTTGCACAAATATAACAAAAACAAGAAAAAAAGTTAAATATGTCAACAATAGCACAACAATTTGGAATGCAAGAAGCTTTAGCGCAACTTGGTGTAAAAGCAATAAATGAAGGAACTTCAACAGGAAGTGAATGGTTTTCAAATGGAGAATTAATAGAAAGTTATTCGCCAGTAGACGGTCAGTTAATTGGTAAAGTAAAAGCTACAACTGCTGCAGACTACGAAAGAGTAATGCAAAGTGCAACTGCGGCTTTTAAAACATTTAGAGCGATGCCAGCTCCTCAAAGAGGAGAAATAGTGCGTCAATTTGGAAACAAATTAAGAGAATTAAAAGAACCTCTTGGAAAACTAGTTTCTTATGAAATGGGTAAATCTTTACAAGAAGGTTACGGAGAAGTTCAAGAAATGATAGATATTTGTGATTTTGCTGTAGGTTTATCACGTCAATTAAACGGACAAACGATTCCTTCTGAGCGTCCTGGTCACGTAATGAGAGAACAATGGCATTCAATAGGGGTTGTTGGAATTATTTCTGCATTTAATTTCCCAGTTGCAGTTTGGGCATGGAATACTGCTTTAGCATGGATTTGTGGAGATGTTTGTGTTTGGAAAGCTTCAGAAAAAGCACCTTTATGTTCTGTAGCATGTCAAAATATTATTGCAGATATTTTAAAAGCAAATAATTTACCAGAAGGTATTTCATGTATCATCAATGGAGATTATAAAGTTGGCGAAATGATGACTACTGATACTCGTATTCCTTTAATTTCTGCGACAGGTTCTACTAGAATGGGAAGAATTGTTGGTGCAACAGTTGCAGAGCGTTTCGGAAAATCGTTATTAGAATTAGGTGGAAACAATGCCATCATCATTACACCAACGGCCGACTTAAAAGTAGTTGTTCCGGGTGCTGTTTTTGGTGCTGTAGGAACTGCAGGACAAAGATGTACTTCTACAAGACGTTTAATTATCCATGAATCAGTTTACGATAAAGTTAGAGATGCAATCGTTGGTGCTTATGGGCAATTAACTATTGGAAATCCATTAGATCAAAAAAATCATATCGGGCCGCTTATCGATAAAGATTCGGTAAATACTTATTTAGCAGCAATTGAAGCAGCTAAAGCAGAAGGTGGAAAAGTATTAGTTGAAGGTGGCGTTCTTTCAGGTGAAGGATACGAGTCTGGATGTTATGTGAAACCAGCTATTATTGAGGCTGAAAACCACTTTAAAATTGTACAACATGAAACTTTTGCTCCAGTATTATATTTAATGAAGTACTCAGGAGATGTTGAAAACGCTATTGAAATTCAAAACGGAGTAGCACAAGGATTATCTTCTGCAATTATGACAAACGAAATGAAAGAAGCGGAGAAATTCTTATCATTCGCAGGTTCTGACTGTGGTATAGCAAACGTAAATATAGGTACTTCTGGTGCTGAAATTGGTGGTGCTTTTGGTGGTGAAAAAGAAACTGGTGGTGGTCGTGAGTCTGGTTCTGATGCTTGGAAAGTATATATGAGAAGACAAACCAATACTGTTAATTATTCTGATCAATTGCCTTTAGCACAAGGAATTAAGTTTGATTTATAATAATTATTAATCCTGTCAGGTTTTCAAAACCTGACAGGATTAAATATAAAAAACCCTGCTAATTTTTTAGCAGGGTTTTTATTTTGTGATATCGTGAAATTCGTATTTTTTACTTTGTTTTCTTTACGTATTGAGTTAAAATAACAATATGTTGGTTTTCAACACGACCTTCAATATGTTCAGCATTATCCCAAACTAATTTTATGTTATGAACTGCAGCACCGCGTTTTGCTGTAAATCCTGCACCTTTTACGTCTAAATCTTTTATTAAAACAACAGAATCACCATCTTGTAGTATTACACCGTTACTGTCTTTATGAACAATTTTGTTTTCATCTTCTTCTTCGCCTTCTCCGGTAGCTTTTGCCCATTCTAAAGCTTCTTCATCCAAATACATCATTTCCAATAAATCGTTCTTTTTTAAACGTGCAAGCATTCGCCAAGAAACAATTTGAACCGGTAAATGTTCGTTCCACATAGAGTCATTTAAACAATGCCAATGTTTTGCATCTAAATTTTCAGGATTTTCAATTTGGTCTACACACGTATTACAAGCTAAGATAGATTGCTCTAAACTTTCATTTTCGTTTGGAGCAACATTAAACACAAGTAAGTCGTGTTCGTTCCCACACAATTCACATTTAGAGCTGCTTCTGTCTTTTAATTTTTTTTCAATTACACTCATTTTTACAAGTTAAAACTTGCACCTATAGACAAGTTGAATTGATTGTTATAATTTTCAAATCCTTGAACATTTTGGTCGTATTGAGCAATAGGGAATTGAACTTCAGAGTAAACTCCAAATCCACGAGTAAAATAATAACGCGCTCCAACATGTGCTCCAAAATTTTTAAGACCAACATTTAAACCTGGATATACATCAAACTTATCTTCAATACCAAAAACATCGGCTATATTTGCGTTGAAACGAACTCTTAAATCAAATCTCTCGTCAAGATTTGGTTTATCTCCTAATATTTCTTCTACTCCTAATAAGTAAATAGAAGAAAACCCTACCGACATATTTGTTCCTATTCCATAATCTAAAGAACCTGTAACTCCTGTTCCATGATCTTGTATGTTAGCTCCAACATGGAGTTTTAAATCGTTTTTCCCTGTAAAAACTTGTGCGTTTACTATACCAGTAAACAAAACAGCTAAGAGTAAAATTTTTTTCATTTTATGAATTTATGTGCTACAAATATAAAACATATATCAATTACGTCCTATTTCATCAGGGTATAAAAGATTTAGAGGCGTACTTTGCCAAAACTCTTTGGATTCTACATCTAAAATGGTTAACGGGCCTTTAAAAGCTGCGCCAGTATCAATATTCCAGACATTTGCTTTATTTATAGGTGTGGTTTTATTTACTCTTGTTACAGGTGTGTGTCCTATATATATTTCATTGTATATTTTAAATCTTTCAGGATATAAGTCATCTGTAATAGATAAGTTTGGATTTAAAGAGAGGGCAGTTTCCCATAATGTTCTATCCCAATAAAAGAGAGGTTTAAAATATTCAAAATCAACTCCTTTTAAATTTGTGAAACCTGCATGGATAAAAAGACGATTTTCATTATCTATATAATAATCTTTTAACTTTTCTAAAAAAGTAATGTGAGGTATAAGTTTATTTGAACTCAACTTATCATATGACTTTACGGTTGGCTCTCCTCCATGTTTATACCATTCTTCATTAATTTTTCCAGTTTTTAAATAATTTAAAAGTAAGTCATCGTGATTACCTTTTATAAAAACACAATTATAGTTTTTATTTAATTGAATTAAATAATCAATTACTTGAGGAGATTCACTCCAGCCGTCTACATAATCTCCTAAAAATATTAATTGATCGGAAGGGGCTATACCTACTTTATTAAGAACTTCTTCCAATGCTTTTAACCCACCATGTATATCTCCAATTACAAATTTTCTCATGTAACGCATTGTATTTGTTCAAAAATAGTTAAAAAATTAAGAAATTCTATACGAAAAGTTTAACAAAATTGGCAGAAAACCTGTAAAGTCAATCTTTTATAACACCTTATTTTTGGTTTAACAAAAATAAGGTGTTATAACTTTTAATTTATAACATAATTATAAAAAGAAATTAAAAAAAAGACGAATTAAAAATAACCATTAAAATTTACAATTATGAAAAAATCAATTTTATTTTTAGGATTTGCTGTAGTTTTTTTGTCATTAACTTCTTGTACTACAGATGATTTGAATCAAGATTTCAACGATTCTAGTGTTCAACTTGAAGAAGAGATGGACCAAGATTTGTATCAAAGAGATGGTGATTCTATAGTGGCTCCATTAAATAATACTGTTGTAACTACTGCAGTTGGAGACCCAATAGTAAAGCCAAAAAACGGCTAAAATTCATCTATACAAATAACTATTATTAAAAAAAATCATTCACCATATTAATACTTACACTATGAAAAAATCAGTTATATTATTCGGATTGGCAATAAGTTTTGTTTTTTTAACTTCTTGTACTACAGATGACTTAGACCAAAATTTAAATAATTCAAACATTAATTTTGAGGAAGAAATGAATCAAAATTTATATCAAAGAGACAATGACACTATTGTTTTTCCTAATGTCAATATGACTACATCTTCAGTCGATGGTGACCCAATAGTAAAACCAAAAAACGGATAATTAAACAAGAAAATTCCTATATTTGTTTTTAAATTATTTTAAAACCAAAAATAAATTGGATAAGCTAATTAGTCTTTTTTTAATTTTATTGCTTGTAGGATGTTCAAAGAAAAAGGACTCTATAAATAATGATTTTGTAGAAATTGACAAGTTAATAAGTTTGTCGCAAAATGAGAATCGTACTAAGTTTGAAAAAATTTCTTTTGCGGATTCTGTTTTTCAAAGGCTAAAACCAAAGAAAAACGATTCAATATTAAGGACGAAATACTTTAGCCTAGCAAATAGTTATTTTACATTATATGAGCTGGAAAAGTATAAAGAAGTTTCGGAATTAGTATTAGAATTTAGCGAAAGAGAAAAGGACACTCTTAATATTGCAAAAGCTCAATTATATATAGGAGATTATTATTTTGAAAAAACTCAAAATGACAGTGCATTTGTTTTTTATAGAAATGCAGAAGAGCTTTTCTCAAGGATTAATGATAATAAGAATTTAGCAAAAGTAATTCTTTACAAAGCTTATATTTTATTGTATGAAAAGGACTTTTTAGGGAGTGAAACAGCTACAATAAAAGCCTTAAGCTTATATGAGAAAGATGAAGTTTTTAAGTATGAATGTTATGTAAACTTAGGGAGTTCCTTATCTGGATTAGAAAATTATGAAAAAGCTTTAGAATATCATGAAAAATCTCTAATTCAATGTGAAAAATTAAGAAAGGATTCTTTTTATGAAGTATTTAAAGCTCAATCATATAATAATATTGGGATGCTTTATTTAAAGCAAGAAAATTACAAAGAAGCAGAATCTAATTTTAAAAAAGGGCTTGAAATTAATGATATTGAAAAAAGACATTCCTTAATTTATGCTTCATTATTAGATAACTTAGCATACTCAAAGTTTAAATTAAAAGATGAAACTTCTTATAAATATTTTTTAGATGCATTACAAGTTAGAGATAGTGTAAAAAATTCTTCTGGAATTATTAAAAGCAAGATTCATTTAGCGGAATACTTTTTTGATAAAAAGGACAGAAAAAAAGCATTAAAATTGAATAAAGAAGCATATTCTCTGGCAAAAAAATCTAAATTTCATGAAGATGTATTAAAATCACTTGAATTGTTTAACAAAATGGATCCATTTAATGGAGCGCTTTATTCAAGAGAGTATATACAATTAAGTGATAGTTTGTATAAGGTTGAAAGAGAAACAAGAAATAAACTTGCTCGAATTGAGTTTGAAACTGATGAAATTATTCAAGAGAAAGAAGTTTTGTCAGAACAAAGAAAATTAATTTTAGTAGTGTCATTCATTCTTATTTCTTTTAGTGTTCTACTGTATATTATTTTATATCAAAGAAGTAAACAAAAAGAGTTGGTTTTTACCCAAGAACAACAATCTGCAAATGAAGAAATATATAAATTAATGATTAATCAACAGCTTAAAGTTGATGAAGTTAGAAATGCTGAAAAAAATAGAATCGCAAAAGAGTTGCATGATGGTATCATGAATAAATTAACGAGTACAAGGTTAAATTTATTTGTTCTCACTAAACGAAGAGATGATGAAACTATACAAAAATGCATCAATTATATTGATGATATTCAAAATATAGAGAAAGAAGTTCGTTCAATTGCGCATGAATTAAGTAACGATATTTTTACACAGAAGAATAGTTTTAAAAACATCTTAACGGAGTTAATTAAAGACCAAAACAAATTGTTTCCTGCCAAATGTGAACTTGAATTAGATAAAAAAATTAAGTGGGAAAAAATTGATGTTTCTATAAAAATGAATTTATACAGAATTATTCAAGAGGCGCTTAATAATTGCAACAAGTACGCGAAAGCAACAAATATAAACATACAAATTCATAAAGAGGCTTCAGATAAGATTACCCTTTCAATTATAGACGATGGAGTTGGTTTTAAACTTAATAAAAAGAAAAATGGAATAGGTATGAAAAACATGTCTGAAAGAGCCGAATCAATAGACGGAACTTTTAAGATTTATTCTGAAATAAATAAAGGAACAAAAATATTAATTGAATTTCAAGCCATCTAAAACAAATTTATTATGAAAAAAAAGGTTTCTATTTTCATGGTTGATGATCATCCATCAATGATTGAAGGGTACAAAAGTATTTTGTCTTATAACGATTTAGGTTGCGAAATAGAAGTGTTTCCAGCTTATGATTGCGAATCAGCCTATAAGAGAATGGCGGAATCTGAAGACATATATGAATTTGACATGATATTTTTAGACCTAAGTCTTCCTCCTTATGAAGAAAAAGAAATTTTTTCTGGCGAGGACTTAGCGGTTTTTGCTAAAAAGAAATTTCCACTTGCAAAAATTGTAATTCTTACTTCACATGCTGAAGCTTTTATCTTGTATAAATTACAGAAAAAAATTGCCCCACATGGATTGTTAGTTAAAAGTGATTTTACGGCAGATGAGTTTTTAAAAGCTTTTGAAAT
>JBEDTP010000217.1:0-10314 GCA_040119075.1 Flavobacterium sp. | reverse complement strand
TTTTTCAGCTTCAAAAATGGTTTTATTGTTTTGAACCAATGGCTTTCCACTATATTGTGTAGTTTTTAAAACCGAATGCAACTCTAACGGTAGAAATAGAGTTTCTGCAGTTCTGTCAACTTTTTCACCAAAAATGATGTTAATTCCTAATTTTTCAAAATAATGATTTTCTAAATAAGGATAAAGAATGTCTCTATATGAAATAGTTATAGGCTTAATGCTAGTTATGATTTTTTTACCTAAAATTTCATTGATTTTATCAATAACCATTGTTGTACAATTTCTATCAATAAATTTATAGGTGTAAAATCGTTCATCGCTAAATAATGAACTGTTTAAATTTTGAAATAACTTTTGCTTTTGAGCTAGCGAAAGTCTTAATTCTTGTTCATAAATAGAACGGTTTTCATATTTATAGCTGTATTCAAAATCCTGATATGTATTTGTAGTTACAAAATACTGTAAATCTCCTTTTACAAATTTCAATATGAAATTAGGTGTTTCAAAATCAAAAGCACCATAATTATATACAATATCAATTCCTCTTAAAGAATCTTTAATTCGTATTCCAGTGTGTCCGTAAAGCGAATAGGATTCATTGCCAGTTCCACAAGTAATAATACTTACTTTTGAAGCTTCTGATAAGGTATTGCTTTGACAATAACTGCTTATAGAAAAAAGGATAAAGAAAAATGCAAATATTTTTTTCATGAAAGAATTCTAATGTCTAAAAATATCAAAATCAACTTTTAAAGAGAAAATATTTGAATAAAGTGCAGCACTTTGGTCTCCCAAATCGGTAAGTGCATAATCAACCTGAATTCCTTTATATTTAAACCCTAAGCCAATGTTGGGTTGAAAACTCAACTTTTTTGAATTGTCTATTTGAGTAATTTGCTGAAAATTTCCAACTCCTCCTCTTAAAAAAACTAAATCTACATAACCAAATTCGAAGCCTAGAGCTGGATCAATGCTTACTAAACTGGTAGAAATAATATCATTTGTTTGGGTGAATTGCATATTTAAATTTGCAGCAGCAGTAATACTGTAATCGTAACGAATAATATATTTTTTAGCAATTCCTAATTGTGCTTTTGGAAGTGTAATCTCTGATGTTTCAGGCAGTTCTTGATTCTCTCCTGGAATTGCATCCTTAATTTCATTATATTTATCTTCATCTATAATCCAAGTGTTATAAGTAGTTGTAATGTCTCTTAACATTAAACCCAACTTCCAGTCTTCCTCATCACTTATGTATTGTAACCCTAAATCAAAACCAAATCCCCACGAACTTGCAAAATCTCCTATAATTCTATGAATTACTTTTCCGTTTACACCAATATTTAGCCCGTCTATAGGTAAACTTCTAGCATAAGAAACCGTTAAAGCGTAATCTGCAGTAGAAAAAAGTGAAATTCTATTATAGTCAATGTTTCCTTGACTGTCGATTAATTGTGTAGTATTCAAAATATCATCAACTCCAAAACGTATTAAAGAAATTCCAACTGCGCTTTCTGTATCTAATGGCATAGCAAAACCCGCATAGTCATATTGTGCAATATTTGCAAAATAGTTTGCATGCATCAGTCCAATCTGATTATCTTCTAGTTTAATTAAACCAGCCGGATTCCAATAGCCTGAGTTAACATCACCAGTTTGAGCAGTTACAGCATTGCTCATTCCAAGCGCTGCCGCATCAACACCAATACTCAAAAACTCATTAGAGTATTTTCTAACTGTTTGACTAAAAGAGAATAACGATTGTAAAAAAATAATGAATATTAAGGTCTTTTTCAAAGCCGTTGTAATTTTTACAAATATCTAATAAAATTCTTAATTACTAAACTCAATTTCTATTAACTTATTGTATTACATTTGCTTTAAATAATTTGAAGCCACACATTTGGTTTTGTATATTTGCAATGATTGCTGTACTATATGTTTCTTGCTAAACAAGAATTTGGTAGTTCTGTCAGGGCGTTAAATTACTTTAAGTCTTTATTAAATACTTTTTATGAATATTAAAAAACACATTCCAAATACATTAACACTATTAAACTTATTATGTGGTTTACTTGCTCTTATTGCAATTTTTAATGGTTTCTATGATCACGCCTTTATTTTTGTTTCATTAGGAATATTCTTTGATTTTTGGGATGGTTTTTTAGCGCGTAAATTTGGAGTTGCTGGTCCCTTAGGTGTTCAGTTAGATTCTCTCGCTGATATGATTACAAGTGGAGTTGTTCCAGGATTGTTAATGTTTAAATTGTTTGAAACTATTCAGCAAAATCAACCAAAATACATGTTAACAGAAGATACTTTTTATATGGGTATTATTCCTTATTTTGGTTTTTTAATTACATTAGCGTCATGTTATAGATTGGCTAATTTTAATATTGATACACGTCAAACGAATTCTTTTATTGGTTTACCAACACCAGCAAATGCATTGTTGATTATAAGCATTCCAATGATACAATATTTTAGAGAAGGAGAATGGATTGACGCAGTTTTAAGTAATCCTTACGTATTGTTAGGAATTACTTTAATTAGTGCTTACTTATTAAATGCAGAAATTCCTTTATTTTCTTTAAAATTTAAAAAGTTAAATTGGAAAGAAGCTAAACTTCAAATAGTATTTGTAATCTATTCAGTTTTAGTGATTTTGTTGTTTAATTTTGTAGGTATTCCTATAATTATATTTTCATATATATTGCTTTCAGTTCTATTAAATTCGTTATCTAAAAAATAACAAAAATTGAGTGCTAGAAAAAAAGTAGTTTTAAAAAGAACTACAAAAAAACAATCTAATAATTTTTCAATTAAAATAATTATGTCTGTAATTTTATTATTGGCATTGATAATTATTGGTTATAGTTATAAAGCACGATTTCTTAGTTATTTGGGATTCTCAATCGAAAAACCTTACGAAGATTTATCTGAGGTTGAAAAAAAGCTTTCTAATGAGCATATTCAAAATATTTTATTAAGCCATGATGATAAAGCACTGGGTTTTGATGTGTCTGAATACCAAAGTGTAATTGACTGGGAAAAGACCTATAATATTGATGAATCTTTTGAGATGTCATTTGTTTTTATTCGAGCAACTGCCGGAAATAATAAAGTAGACAGAAGGTTTAAAGAAAACTGGAAAAACGCCAAAGCTCGAAATTTAATACGAGGTGCTTATCATTATTATCGTCCAAATGAAAATTCAATTGAACAAGCCAATAACTTTATTAAAACGGTAAAACTTAATAAAGGGGATTTACCACCAGTTTTAGATATTGAAAAATTACCTAAAACACAATCAATTGCTAATTTGAAATTAGGATTAAGAAGATGGCTTGAAGCTGTTGAAAAACATTATAAAGTAAAACCGATTATTTATTCGGGAGAAAGTTATTATAATGATTTTTTGAAAAAAGAATTTTCAGACTATCCTTTTTGGATTGCGAATTATAATTTTTGGATCAAAGAAATTAAAGACGAATGGGATTTTTGGCAATTTACCGAAAATGGGAAAGTTGAAGGGATAGAAGGAAGGCTTGATTTAAATGTATACAACGGTTCTGTTTTATCGCTTCAAAATAAGTGCATAAAATAAAAGCTTTACATTTCTGTAAAGCTTTCTATAATTTAAAATTCGATCTTCTTTTTTCGTAATTCAAAATTCTGACCTAAATAAACTCTTCTTACCATTTCATCTTCAACTAATTCTTCGGGTTTACCAGCTTTTAAAATACCACCTTCAAACATTAAATAGGTTTTATCAGTAATTGCAAGTGTTTCTTGAACGTTATGATCGGTAATTAAAATTCCAATGTTTTTGTTTTTTAATTGAGCTACAATTCGTTGAATGTCTTCAACCGCAACTGGGTCAACTCCTGCAAAAGGTTCATCCAGTAGAATAAATTTTGGGTCAGTTGCCAAACAACGTGCAATTTCTGTTCTTCTTCGTTCTCCTCCAGAAAGCAAATCGCCTCTATTGGTTCTAATGTGCTCTAAAGAAAACTCAGCAATTAATTCTTCCATTTTAGCTTCTTGCTCTTCCTTAGTTTTATTAGTCAACTGAAGTACGCTTAAAATATTATCTTCAATACTTAATTTCCTAAAAACAGAAGCTTCTTGAGCAAGATAACCAATTCCGTTTTGAGCTCTTTTAAACATTGGAAAGTTCGTAATGTTTAAATCGTCTAAGTAAATGTTCCCGCTATTTGGTTTAACTAATCCAACAATCATATAAAATGAAGTTGTTTTTCCAGCACCATTTGGGCCTAAAAGTCCAACGATCTCTCCTTGATTTACTTCAACAGAAATGCCTTTTACAACACTTCTCTTTTTGTATGTTTTAACTAAATTATCGGCTCTTAATTTCATTTTTTTAAGTTGCTAAGTTACATGGTAACAGAGTTACAATGTTTTTCTAATGACAAATTAACGAATAAACAAATTAACGAATAAACAATTAACATTATTTTATTCAGTTTACTGAACACTTTCTTCTAAAGCTTCCCAAAATTCATACGCTCTTCTTAAATGAGGAATTACAATTGTTCCGCCTACTAAAGTAGCTATTCCCATGGCTTCCATCATTTCTTCTTTAGTAATTCCGTTTTTAAAAGCGGTTTCTAAATGATATTTAATACAGTCATCACATCTTAAAACTGCAGATGCAACTAATCCTAAAAGTTCTTTAGTTTTAACGTCTAATGCTCCTTCAGCGTATGCATTAGTGTCTAAATTAAAGATTCTCTTTACAATCTTATTATTGTCAGCCAAAAGTTTATCATTCATTTTAGAACGATAATCATTAAATTCTTGTACTACATTTGACATATTTATTTGGGGTTTTGTTGTTTTTTATAAACGAGAACACTTATTAAAATACTTAATTCGTATAAAATCATAATTGGTACGGCAACTATAATTTGGCTAATTACATCAGGTGGTGTAATAATTGCAGATAAAATTAGTACAATTACAAGTGTGTATTTACGATAGGCTCTAAGTGAACTTGGAGTAACTAATCCTAATTTGGTTAAAAAATAAATAACTATGGGCAATTCAAACAATAGCCCGCTTGCAATTGTTGACGACCTAAGTAAGCTAATATATGAAGCTAAATCTATATCATTAAAAATTTCTTTACTTACGTTGTAGTTTGCTAAAAAGTTAACTGATAAAGGCGCAATCATAAAATAACCAAACAATACACCCAAGAAAAATAAAATGGAAGCCATAACTATAAATAAAACAGCATATTTTCTTTCGTTATCATATAAAGCAGGTCTTATGAATTTCCAAAACTCCCAAATGATAAAAGGAAAACCTAAAATGAAACCAGCAGTTATAGAGGTCCACATATGAGCAGAAAATTGTCCGCCCATTTCTCTACTTTGAATTCTCATTGGTATTTCGGTAACACAAAGGCTTTTGTCTAAACCAAATTCTTGCGAAAGGTCACAAAAAAAACGATATGTTATAAAATCTACGTTTTTTGGTCCAAATAAAATTTCGTCAAATATAAAGTCGCTAAAAAAGAAGGCAATTGTTGCACAAGCAAGAATTGCAATTGTACTCCTAATTAATAACCATCTTAATTCTTCAAGATGATCTAAAAATGACATTTCACTCAAATTTTTCTTTGCCATTATACAATTCCTTCTTTTAGAATATCGTGTAAATGTAAAACACCTAAATATTTATTGTCCTCTAAAACGACTAATTGTGTAATAGAATTATTTTCAAGAATATCTAAAGCCTCAGAAACTAAAATGGATGAATTGATGTTTTTCGGATTCTTTGTCATAATGTCTTTTGCAACTAAATCTGCAAACGTATCGCGAGTGTTAAGCATTCTTCTTATATCACCATCTGTTATAATTCCTGTAACAGTGTTGTTTTCTACCACAGCAGTAACACCAAGTCTTTTTTCAGAAATCTCCATAATGACTTTTTTAATGCTGTCATTTGGAGAAACTTGTGGAGCATGAGTTGTGTCCAACATATCTTTTACTTTCAATAATAACTTCTTTCCTAATGCGCCACCAGGATGATATATGGCAAAATCTTCGTTTTTAAAATTTCTAACTTCCATTAAAGCAACTGCTAAAGCATCACCTAAAACCAATTGAGCGGTTGTGCTATTTGTTGGTGCTAAATTATTCGGGCACGCTTCATTATCTACGTGAGCATGAAGAATGAAATGAGATTCTTTTCCTAAAAAAGAATTCAAATCAGATGTCATGCCTATTAATGTGTTTCCAAATCTTTTTAAAAGAGGTACTAAAACTTTAATTTCTGGACTGTTTCCGCTTTTTGAAATACATATAATTACATCTTCAGGAAGAACCATTCCTAAATCGCCATGAACTGCTTCTGAAGCGTGTAAGAAAATAGAAGGTGTTCCTGTTGAATTTAAAGTAGCAACAATTTTTTGAGCAATAATTGCACTTTTTCCAATTCCTGTTATAACAAGTCTTCCTTTAGATTTAAAAATAATGTCTACACTTTTTGCAAAATCTTCAGTTAAGTAATTGACCAAATTTGCAACGCTTTCACTTTCGGCTAAAATGGTTTTTTTTGCTGATTCTAAAATTGTAGTTGTAGTATTCAAAGTAGTTGTTTTTATTGTTTTGTGTTTTTAAAGATTATTGTATCTTTATAAATGCAAATTTAGGTAAAATCATATTAATAGAGAATGAAAGTAAACGAAATTGATTTACACAAAGAGTTAAAAAAATATTTTGGCTTTAACCAATTCAAAGGACTTCAAGAACAAGTAGTTAAAAGTATCATTTACGGTAACAATACATTTGTTATTATGCCAACAGGTGGAGGTAAATCATTATGTTACCAGTTGCCTGCTTTGGTGTTAGATGGAACTGCAATCGTTGTTTCTCCGCTTATTGCGCTAATGAAAAACCAAGTTGATGCTATTAGAAGTTTAAGTTCAGAGCATGGAATTGCTCATGTTTTGAATTCTTCACTTACTAAGACTGAAATTAACCAAGTAAAAGCCGATATTACTTCTGGTATTACTAAATTATTATATGTTGCTCCCGAATCGCTAACAAAAGCGGAGTATATTGAATTTTTACAAGGAGTAAAACTGTCTTTTGTGGCAATTGATGAGGCGCATTGTATCTCTGAATGGGGACACGATTTTAGGCCTGAATATAGAAATCTAAGAAATATAATTAAACAGTTAGGTGATATTCCTATTATTGGTTTAACAGCAACTGCAACTCCAAAAGTACAAGAAGATATTCTAAAGAATTTAGATATCCCAGGTGCAAATACATTTAAGGCTTCTTTTAATAGAGCTAATTTGTATTATGAAATTAGACCAAAAACTAAAAACATAGAATCGGATATTATTCGATTCATTAAACAAAACAAAGGAAAATCTGGCGTAATTTATTGTTTAAGTAGAAAGAAAGTGGAAGAAATTGCGCAGCTTCTACAAGTAAATGGTATTTCTGCTGTTCCTTATCATGCAGGTTTAGATGCAAAAACACGTGCGAAGCATCAAGATAATTTCTTAATGGAAGATGTTGATGTGGTTGTAGCAACCATTGCATTTGGAATGGGAATAGATAAGCCCGATGTTCGTTTTGTAATTCATCATGATATACCTAAATCTTTAGAAAGTTATTATCAAGAAACAGGCCGTGCAGGTCGCGATGGCGGTGAAGGTCATTGTTTGGCGTATTACGCATACAAAGACATTGAAAAATTAGAAAAATTCATGTCGGGAAAACCTGTTGCTGAACAAGAAGTTGGTTTTGCATTATTACAAGAAGTTGTGGCTTATGCTGAAACTTCAATTTCTAGAAGAAAATATTTGTTGCATTATTTTGGGGAAGAATTTGATTCTGAAACTGGTGAAGGAGCAGATATGGATGACAATATGCGTAATCCAAAACAAAAAGAAGAAGCTAAAGATCAAGTAAAATTATTACTTGAAGTAATTAGAGATACCAAACAACAATTTAAAGCAAAAGAGATTATTTTAGCTTTAGTGGGTAAAGTTAATGCGGTTATAAAAGCACATAAAATTGACCAACAACCTTTCTTTGGTAAAGGAAATAAGTTTGACGATAAGTACTGGATGGCATTAATACGTCAAGTATTAGTAACCGGATTTATTGAAAAAGATATTGAAAGTTATGGAGTAATTCGACTTTCAAGTAAAGCGCACGATTTTATTAAGTCTCCAGAGTCTTTTATGATGTCTTTAGATCATGAATACAGTGAAACAGATGATGATAGTATAGTTACTTCGTCTAAATCTTCTGGAGTTGCCGATGAAGTTTTAATGTCAATGCTTAAAGATTTAAGAAAAAAAGTAGCTAAGAAATTAGGCGTTCCTCCATTTGTAGTTTTTCAAGATCCTTCTTTAGAAGATATGGCACTTAAATACCCTATTACAACTGATGAACTTGGAAATGTTCATGGAGTAAGTGAAGGAAAAGCTAAAAAATACGGAAAAGATTTTCTGGATTTAATTAACAGATATGTAGAGGATAACGATATCATTCGTCCAGATGATTTAGTGGTAAAATCTACAGGAGCAAATTCAGGTTTAAAACTATACATTATTCAGAATGTTGATAGAAAACTCGATTTAAACGATATTGCTTCCGCAAAGGGATTATCAATGGATGATTTATTAAAAGAAATGGAGCAAATAGTCTATTCAGGTACAAAATTGAATATAAGCTATTGGGTTGACGAAATATTAGACGAAGATCAACAAGAAGAAATTCATGATTATTTCATGGAGTCTCAATCAGACAATATTAAGGCTGCACTTTCTGAATTTGATGGAGATTACGATACTGAAGAATTACGCTTAATGCGAATTAAATTCATTAGTGAAGTTGCGAATTAAGAGAGAATAATATTTAGAATATTATATATAATTTGAAAATGAATGAAGTAAACGAGCCAAATAAGGTGTTGGAAAAAATATTAAACATTCTTACAAAGAATGAAGTTAGAATTTCAATCAATGAATCGATAGCCGAAGGTGATAGATTAATTAAAAAAGCCGAGAAAGAAGGTGATGATGCGAGTAAAAGTATTCAGTCAAGTTTTGATAGAATTCATGATAAGTTATTTACAATAAATGGGATTTTGGTTGCATCATTTTTTGGACTAGGTAAATTTCCAACAGATAAACCTATTATAAATCTTTGGTTGGCAGTTTTACCAATTTTAGTTTTAGGTTATTTAGTTTTTTTAGAACAAAGACAAATGGAGATTTATAGACATGCATCACAAAGAATGAATTGGAATTTAGATACAGATGTTGTGAAGTATGGACGGATGATAAATAAACAAAATTTAAGATCTTTATTCGCAATTATACTTACGTTTGGACTGTTTGTTTATCTTGCTGTTAAGGTTATAGCTTCTTAATAAGAAATTTTTACTCATAAACTTCACCTCGATGAGGTTTCAGTTTATCTCTAAATATAATCATGTCTTTTTCTTCCACGACTAAAAAAGCAATAGCGTACATTTCGTTTAAAATTTCAAATCCAGTAATATTCAAAGAACATTTTTCAGCTTCTAAAAATTCTTTTAAATGTATTTCATGATGCTCTGCTGTTTTTGCCGCAGCTTGACCTTTAAAGTCCCAAATCAATTTAATTTTTCGCATTTTATTTATAGTTGCAAAGTTTCTAAGCTGTAAAGTTACAAAGTACAATTTCAAATTGCTACTTTTGTATTCAATTAAACAGTCTAGTTGTCTAAAAGTCTAGAAATCTAAATATCTATTTTAATGCCTCGCGAATTTCAATTTCAAGTAACACCAGAAGTAGCAGCTAATGAAACATTGCTTAATCAGTATGTTGCAAAACTTTTTAATGTTTCTCCAAAAGAGATTCAAAAAACGGTTGTTGTAAAACGTTCTATCGATGCAAGGCAAAAAGCAATTAAAGTCAATATAAAAGCAAATGTTTTTTTAGTTGGTGAGGAATTTGTGGAATCAAAAATTGAGTTGCCAAATTATCCTAATGTCGCTAATGAAAAAGAAGTAATTGTTGTAGGAGCTGGCCCTGCCGGATTATTTGCTGCATTGCAATTGATTGAATTAGGATTAAAACCCATTGTTCTAGAACGCGGAAAAGATGTAAGAGGAAGAAGACGTGATTTAAAAGCTATAAATGTAGATCATGTTGTAAATGAAGATTCTAATTATTGTTTTGGTGAAGGTGGGGCAGGTACTTATTCGGACGGAAAGTTATATACGCGTTCCAAAAAACGAGGCGATGTGGATAGGATTTTAGAACTTTTAGT
>JBEDTP010000216.1:0-13245 GCA_040119075.1 Flavobacterium sp. | reverse complement strand
ACATTAGTAGTAATCAATTCTGTTTGTGGTTGTGCTGCAAGAAATGCACGTCCGGGAGCAAAAATGAGTTTAGATAACGCAAAAAAACCTTCACAAACTGTTACTGTTTTTGCAGGAGTAGACAAAGAGGCAGTAGACAAAGCTAGAGAACACATGTTTCCTTTTCCTCCATCATCACCATGTATGGCTTTATTTAAAAATGGAGAATTAGTACATATGTTAGAGCGCCATCATATTGAAGGCCGACCTGCAGAATTAATCGCAGAAAACCTTAAAGATGCCTATAACGAGCACTGCTAATATTATGCAAGCATATTATAAAAACCATCAATTTTGATGGTTTTTTTTATTTTATACTATACCTTTGTTAAAAATTATAATTTACATGCAAAAAATAGTATCCTACCCAATATCAATAGTGTATGTTGCATTATTTTTATTTTGGTTGATAGTATTTCATCCTATTCAGTGGATTTGCTTTAATGTTTTTGGATATAATACACATCGATGGAGTGTTGCAATTATGAATTGTTTCCTACTAAGGACTTCTCATTTATTAGGAACTACTTATCATTTTGAAGGAAAAGAAAAATTACCTAAAAATGTGCCGTTGGTAATTGTATCTAATCATCAAAGTTTGCATGATATTCCTGCTGTGATTTGGTTTATGCGTGCTTGGCACCCAAAATTCATCAGCAAAAAAGAATTAGGACAAGGAATTCCAAGTGTGTCTTATAATTTAAGAGTTGGAGGTTCTGCCTTAATTGATAGAAAAGACGCAAAACAAGCCTTAGGAGAAATTAAAAAAACAGCAGAATATATTAATAAAAACAATTATTCTGTAATGATATTTCCCGAAGGAACTAGAGGTAAAAATGGTGTTCCAAAAGCTTTTTCAGTAAATGGATTAAAAATGCTTTACAAATTTGCGCCTGATGCTTATTTTGTTCCTATTAGTATTAACGATTCATGGAAAATGAATAAATACGGAAAATTTCCAATGGGGTTAGGAAGTAGAATTTCATTTAAAATACATGAACCATTAAAAATTTCTGATTTTAGCTTTGATGAAATTTTTGAAAAGACAGAAAGTATTATTAAAAAACATATAAAAACAGTATAATGTCGATACAAAACGTACGTTTAGAAGTAATGCAATTTCTAGAAAAGAAAATTGACAGCTTCGTTGAAGAATATTTAATTCCGGTTGAAAAAATCTGGCAACCAACTGATCTTTTGCCAAATTCTGAAGGTGAAAATTTCATTGAAGAAGTGAAAGAGTTAAGAGAAATTGCAAAAGATTTACCTTACGATTTCTGGGTAACTTTAGTAGGCGATACAATCACTGAAGAAGCTTTACCAACATACGAAACTTGGTTAATGGATGTTGAAGGAGTTACTCAAAAAGGAGAAAATGGCGATAATGGTTGGGCAAAATGGTTGCGCCAATGGACAGGTGAAGAAAACCGCCATGGAGATGTATTAAATAAGTATTTATATCTTTCTGGAAGGGTAAACATGAGAGAAGTAGAAATTACTACTCAACATCTTATAAACGATGGTTTTGATCCAGGGACAGGACGTGATCCTTATAAAAACTTTGTATTTACAAGTTTTCAAGAATTAGCAACATATGTTTCACATAATCGTGTGGCACAAATGGCTAAGAAATATGGCGACAATAAGTTATCTAAAATGTGTCGTTTAATTGCTGGAGACGAAATGCGTCATCATCATGCTTACAGTCATTTTGTAAAGAAAATTTTTGAAGTGGACCCAAGTGAAATGATGTTATCGTTTCAATACATGATGAAAAATAAAATCAACATGCCTGCCCAGTTAATTCGTGAATCGGGACAAAAAATGGGTAGCGCATTTGAAGAGTTTTCAAACTCAGCACAACGTATTGGTGTATACACTGCAATGGATTATGTAGATATTATGCAAAAGTTATCTGATAAATGGGAAATTGATAAAATTGGAAATTTAACAGATGAAGCAGAAAAAGCTAGAGATTACTTAATGAAACTTCCTGCAAGAATGGCAAGAATTTCAGAAAGACTAGTTACTCCAGAACAACAACACATCTTTAAATGGGTTGAGCCAGCCAAACTATAATCAGAAATATTATACTAAATGTGGTTTTTTAAAAGAACCACATTTTTTTTGAAATAAACTTATGCATACAATAATTGATAAAACCATACTTTTTGTAAAAGAACAACTCAAAAATGCTGAAGGCGGTCATGATTGGTTCCATATAGAACGTGTTTATAAAAATAGTTTATTAATTTCCTCTAATGAAATTTGCGATTTAGAAGTCGTACAGCTTGGTGCATTACTTCATGATATTGCCGACAGTAAATTTCACAATGGCGACGAAACCGTTGGTCCAAAAATTGCCAGAACATTTTTAGAAAAGGAAAATGTAGCGGAAGAAACAATTATTCATGTTATCGCAATTATTGAAAATATTTCTTTTAAAGGTGGAAATTTCGAAAATAAATTCACATCTAAAGAATTAGAAATTGTACAAGATGCCGATAGATTAGATGCACTTGGCGCAATAGGAATTGCTAGAACATTTAATTACGGTGGCTTTAAAAACAGAGCTATTTATAATCCGAATATTGCTCCTAAATTTAATATGAGTAAAGAAGAATATAAAAATAGTGATGCACCTACAATTAACCACTTCTATGAAAAACTACTACTTTTAAAAGACAAAATGAATACACGAAGTGGAAAAAAAATAGCCGAACAACGTCATCTTTATATGGAAAACTTCTTATCTCAATTTTATGCAGAATGGGAAGGAGAAAAATAATTAGTAATTGAATTTATAACTATCAATAACTTCTAACCCAAAAAAGCCTTCTTTTAAAGTGTAGGAAATATGACGCCCTTTTATCTCTGAGATATCTAAAAAAAATCTCATACCAACATATTCTTCATATTTATTTTCTTCTAAAATAATAAGTGTAGTCTTGTAAGTACCTGATTTAGTTTTTTCACGTCTACTAAAAAATTCATATTCTTCAACTTTAGGGTTAGACGAAAATTTAAAATTAACAAGCAAAAAAACACTAATAATTATAGTAAATAAAACCTCAGCAATGTTGTTTTTTTGCTTTTTTATGCGATTAATAATTATGGGAAAGTAGTTCAAAAAATAAAAACCTATTAATATCCAAATGTTTATTAGCGTCTTTAATCCAAATAAAACAAAAGCAAAGGCATTTATAAAAATTAAAAAAACCAGTAACGTATTTAAATTTAAAATTGCGTTTGAAATTTCATTTTTACCAAAATATATAAAGTTTTTAAACGTGTAATGAATTAAAGGAGAAGTAAATAAAAACAATACTAAATACATTGCAATTCCCTGTCCTTGGTATCTATAATACCAATAAAAAGGCAAAACAAAAACAATCGCTATTGCAAGAATAACGATTGTTAATTTAAATATTGTTTCGAAGCTAGAAGTGCTTTCTTTATTTTTAAACATTAATTCAACAAAATTTATTCCCCAGGAAAAACTGCTTTTCTTTTTTCTAAAAAGGCTGTTGTTCCTTCTTTAAAATCTTCAGTTCCAAAACAAGCCCCGAAATTTTTAATTTCAACTTTAAATCCATCTACTCCATCAATATAATTAGCATTTACAGCTTCAATAGCTTTACCAATTGCCACACTTGAATTTCTTGCTATTTTAGTTGCAATAGCTTTCGTAAAATCTAACAATTCTTCTTGAGCAACTACATGATTTACCAATCCATAATTTAATGCCGTATTTGCATCAACCATTCCTGCTGTCATAATCATTTCCATTGCTCTACCTCTACCAACTAATTGAGCCAAACGCTGTGTTCCTCCATAACCAGGAATGACGCCAAGCGTAACTTCTGGCAATCCCATTTTAGCATTATCAGATGCGGTTCTAAAATGACAAGCCATTGCTAATTCTAATCCACCACCTAATGCAAAACCATTTACTGCTGCAATAACTGGTGTATTTAAATTTTGCACATAATCAAACAACAAAGCCTGTCCTTCTGCTGCTAATTTACCTCCATTTTCTACTGAAAAATTAGCAAATTCAGAAATATCTGCTCCAGCAACAAATGCTTTTTCGCCACTTCCTGTAATGATAATTGCCTTAACTTCTTTATCTTCATTTAATACTTTAAAAGCTTCGTGCAATTCTTGAATAGTAGCCTTATTTAAAGCGTTTAACTTCGTTGGACGATTAATGGTAATAATCGCAATACTTCCTTCTTTTTCAATTAAAATATTTTCCATTTTATTTTATTTAGTAATTGGAAACGACACTATAAATTCTGTGCCTTTTCCTAGTTCGCTATTAAATGTTATTGTTCCGTTA
Organism: Flavobacterium sp.; assembly: GCA_040119075.1. Classification (GTDB taxonomy): domain Bacteria; phylum Bacteroidota; class Bacteroidia; order Flavobacteriales; family Flavobacteriaceae; genus Flavobacterium. Next base: position 8,864 of record JBEDTP010000216.1, on the reverse strand, counting down.
TAATTTTCAATAATGTTTTTTATAATTGCCAAACCTAAGCCCATTCCACTAGATTTTGTAGTAAATTTTGGCTCAAAAATTCTGCTTTTATTATCTTCTGAAACACCTTTTCCATTATCTCTAACCGAAATAATTACGTTGTTATTTTCTTCAAATACAGTTACAAAAACCGATTTATTCTCTTGTTCTTCAGGAATAGACTGAATTGCATTTTTTACAAGGTTAGTAATTACTCTAATAAGCTGAGTTCTATCAAGTCTTGCTGTGATTTCTTTTTCTAAACTTGAAAACTGAATATAATTTTCATTGAAAATTTCTAATGATAGTTGTACAATTTTAACCACATTAAGCGTTTCGTTTTGTTGTGCTGGCATATCAGCAAAATTTGAAAATGCATTTGCCACAGCGCTCATCGTGTCAATTTGTTGTATTAAAGTTTTTGAGTAATCTTCAAGCTTTAGCTTTACATTAGGATCATTTTCATCAAATCTTCTTTGGAAATTTTGAACGGTTAAACGCATAGGTGTCAACGGATTCTTAATTTCATGAGCTACTTGTTTTGCCATTTCTCTCCAAGCTTGTTCTCGCTCGCTTTGTGCTAATTTAACCGCGCTTTCTTCAAGCTTATCAACCATGTTATTATATGATTCAACAAGCAAGTTAATTTCTTGACTTCCTTCTTCCAATTCAATTTTTTTATTTTGATGGTTCAAGTTTGTCTCTTGAATTTTATCTGTAATAATTTTCAACGACTTAGTTATATAACTTGAAAGAAAGTATGAAAGGATGATTGCAATGATAAACATTAAAGAATAGACTTGTCCAAAACGTATTAAGAAATTTCTTAATTCATTTTTATAAAATTCGGTATCTTCTTCGTAAGGTAAGTTCAAGATGAAAAGAGGTTTAAACTTATTATCTTTTATAAAACTATATGAAGATCTATATTGTTGACCGTTAATTACATCAAACTCAACATATCTTTTCTCAATAGTGGATTTTAAAATTTTAAGTGTAGACGGCTTAATTTTAAGCTGCATTGTATCTAATTCAAATAATGCTTTGGAAGAAATTAAACTGTTTCCTTCTAAATCATGCATGTTAATTTCTAGACTATGAATATTAGCTAATTCATGAATGCGTTCTTTAAAAATTAACGGAACATTTTCTGTTGTTAATGGGTAAGTTGTAGTTTGAAGAATATAATAAATATGTTCAACAATTGCGTTTTCTTTTCGTTCTAATCGCTCTTGATGATATTCTCTTGCTTCATTTCTGAATTGATAAATGGAAACAGAAGCAATTAATATTGAAGCAATTAATGTTAAGAGTATCATTGATAAAAATATCCTAACTCGTAACGAAATTTGTTTTATGTTGAAGAATTTAATCATTCTTTTTTTCTCTTATCCTTTTATACAGTTTAAACCCTAACATAATTAAAATTGAAAAAACAAAGATTCCAATTACGCCAAAAACCCAATTGATTGCGTTTTTTAAAATAACTAAGAAAACTATCGCAAATAAAATTATAGTTGCGCCTTCATTCCAAATTCTAAAAAAATTAGAACTTTGTTTAACTTCATTATTTTGTAATTGTTTGAAAATTTGATGGCATTTTAAATGATAAATATACAACAGCAAAACAAATGCCAACTTAACATGCATCCAAGATTGCTCTAACCAAAACGGATTTAAATACAATAAATAGAAGGCAAATAAACTTGCCAAAACTGCACTTGGCCAAGTAATAATATACCATAATCTATATTGCATTAATTGGTACTGTTTAATTAAAATATCTTGTTCTGGTTGTAATTTTTGTTTCGCTTCTGCGTGATATACAAACAAACGAACTATGTAAAACAAGCCTGAAAACCAAGTGATTACAAATATCAAATGCAAGGCCTTTATATAATTATATTCCATCTTCTGTATTTATTAATTTTAACTTCATTTCTCTTTTAAGAAAAAAACCAGTTACTAAAGTTGCTAAAACATCGGCAATTGGAAATGAAATCCATATTCCAAAAATACCATAATAATTTGGTAAAATTAAAATTAATGGAATTAAGAAAAACCCTTGCTTAGTTAGTGTAAGAAGTAAAGCAGGAATAGCTTTTCCAGCAGCCTGAAAATATGCAGCTCCTATCAATTGAATAGCTATTATTGGAGATGCTCCAAAAACAATTCGCAATGCGTTTGGCGTTTCTTCAATTATAGTAATATCATTAGTAAAAACGGAAACTATTGGTTCTGCGAAAATTACTATTGCTATAAAAATTAATGTAGCTAAGCCCGCAGCCCATTTAATAGAAACCGAAATACTTTCACTTACTCTAGTATACTTTTTAGCACCATAATTATACCCTGCTATTGGAATAAATCCTTGAGTTACTCCTAAAATTGGAAATAATGCAAACATTAACATTCTGCTAATAATTCCATACACTGCCACCGAATGTTCTCCTCCATGAATAAATAATGTATGATTTAATAGAATCGATAAAATTGCTACAACACCTTGACGGGCAAAAGTTACAAATCCAAGGGACGCGATTTCAGAAACTATTGAAAGATCTAACAAGTAGTGTTTAAAATCTAGTCGTAATTCACTTTTGAAGATAAAAAACCATAGAATAAACACAAAACACATAAAAAATGAAATAGAGGTCGCGAGAGCGGCACCAAACATTCCTAAATCTAAAAGTTTAATAAATATAATATCAAAGAAAACATTACTAAAAGCAGGAATTATCATGGCAATCATGGCAAATTTAGGCTTACCTTCTGCCCTAATAACAGTATTCCCCATCATACTTAAAGCCAAAAAAGGGACGCCGAATAAAACCGGCATAAAAAATTCCTTAGCCGGAGTCATTATTTCTCCATTTGCTCCAAAAAGCAACAAAACTTCTTCTGAATAAAACAGTCCAATTATAACTGAAACAAACGCCAAACCTAAAGTCATCATAATCTGATTTCCAAATGTTTGCAATGCTTTTTCTCTGTTATCAGCTCCTAAAGCTCTTGAAATAATAGAACTTCCACCAATTCCAATTGCCATTCCTAAAGAAGAAATTAAAAAAGTTATTGGGAGCACTACCGAAACAGCAGCAATAGCCAATGAACCTATCCATTGTCCAACAAAAATAGTGTCAATTAATATATTAACAGACATAAACAAAATGCCTATCGCAGCAGGAACTGATTGCTTAATAAGTAATTGTTTAATATCTAATGACCCCAATTCGGTTGAAGTAACTGCCATTTACGCTTCTTTTTGAAAAGCCCATTGGTCTACCCAACGACTTACAGTTTTAACCCAACCATCGTCATCGTTTAAACACGGAATAGCAACAAACTCTTCGCCGCCATTATCTTTAAATTGATGATTGGCTTCCATTGCAATCTCTTCCAAAGTTTCTAAACAATCTGAAACAAAAGCAGGAGTAACCACTGCTAATTTTTTTATGCCCTTTTCCGGCATTTTATTTATTTCAACATCAGTATAAGGGTCTAACCACTTGTCACCAGCCAGTCTAGATTGATAGGTTTGACTATAAGTTCCTTCTTTCAAACCAAGCTCCTCCACCACTAATCTAGTAGTTTCATAACATTGATGACGATAACAAAATTGATGAGCAGGCGAAGGTGTATTACAACAATTTTCATCTATTTTACAGTGACTTTTAGTTATATCCGTTTTACGAATATGACGCTCAGGAATTCCATGATAAGAAAATAACAAATGATCATAATCAAAACCTTCTAAATGTTTTTTGATTGAATTTGATAAATCTTTAATATAATCTGGTTGATTGTAAAAAGCTGGAAGAATAGTAAACTTCATATTAGGAAACTTCTTTTTTCTAATTTCCTCTGCTTTTTCTAAAACCGTTACCGTTGAAGCCATAGCATGATGTGGATATAAGGCAAACAACAAGACTTCGGTAATTCCTTGATTATGTAATTTTTGCAATCCAGATTCAATATTTGGGCTTCCATAACGCATCGCTAATTCCACCGGAATACTTACTTGTTTTTGTACTTTCTCTTGTAAACGTTTTGATAATATAATGAGCGGAGAGCCTTCTTCCCACCAAATTTTCTTATAAGCTTCGGCTGATTTTTCTGGTCTCTTTCTTAAGATTATTCCTCTAACTAATAATGCACGTAATAAAAACGGAACGTCAATTACATATTTATCCATTAAAAATTCATCTAAATAAGGCTTAACATCTTTTGGATTAGGGCTTTCTGGCGAACCCAAATTAACTAGCAGAACTCCTTTCTTCATTATAAAAATTTTTTTTCAAAAATACCACTTAATTTTTAAAAACCACATTAGTAAGAAAATAACGAATAATTAATTATAATTAATACTTTTTTAAACATTTATTTGTTAAAGTGTTAAATTTTAGAATTGTTACATAAAAAATATCTCATTTGTTAAATATTTAATTAACTTTAGAATGTTGTTATTTAATAACAAAAATATTGTTTCATTTAATTCTAAAGTCTATGAAAAAAAAATACATTCAAATATTCTTTTTATCATTTAGCATTTTGGCATTTCCACAGGTGTCAGGAGTAGGTATAAATGAAACAATTCCTGAGCAAGCATTACATTTAGGTTCATCTACTGGAACAATTAGAACAGAGGGCTTAGATGAAAACAACAATCAATACAACTTAGGCGGCACTAACACTTACCCATTATATGTTGATGAATTTGGAGATTTAACACTTTATAACGAAACACTTTACAACAGTAACGGATCTGATGCATTAACTAACGGAAACATAAATAATGCAATTGTTGTAATTCCTAATGGTGACGCTGATGGAAAAGAAGAAGTTGAGATTTTTAATTTTTCTATTACCGTAAATAGACCTTCATTATTACTTATAAAATACAATGTTAGTTTTGAAGTATTTGAAACCATCGACGAAAAAGTGATTAAAGACAAATTAGCACGTAGAATAAATACATATTTTAAACTTAATGGTTCTAAAAGAAAATACAGTCATGTTTCAAAATGCTACACAAGCTCAGGAAGCAATGACGTAACAGGAATTTTCTACAACGCGTCTTCTTCATATATTATTATACCAGCAGCTGGTACCTACATAATTAGCATGCATGGCGAAGTTTCTTCAGGAATTAGAAGCAATGATGCTAATACAGGTTTAGCAACATGTGTGAAATTTGGAAATGGAAACGACACAATGATGTATAAACTTAACTAACCTCAAAATCTATTATATTATGATAAAAAATTACTGTCTTTTAACCTTGTTTTTTTGCCTCTCTATTTACCCACAAGTTGGAATAGGAACAACAAACCCTCAAAATGACTTACATGTTGCTGGTACAAATGCAACTATAAGAATTGAAGGATTGGATTCGACTAACGATGCTTTAAATACTGGAACAGAATTAATCCCTGTATATGTCAATAACCTAGGTAATTTTACTTTAGAAAAACCAAGCTATATCTCCGGAGGGACTGGATACGCTTTACCATTAAACTTTTTAATGGACACACCTAATTTTGTGCCAGACAACCTATTAGGCCTACCTGCACCTCATGACAAATACGGAAATGTAATTAATAGCGATGCATCGAGTCAGTCTACAACTGGTGTTATATACACTGTAACCATAAATGTTCCTTCAAACTCAATGATAGAAGTAAAACATGCTATGTCAATATTTTTTTCATCTACTGATTTGTCCATTCCGCCATATTCAACACCAATAATAGATGAAAAAACAGTATCCGTACAAACATTTTTTTGTTTTGATATAAATTCTGACGGGTTATCTCCTGCTGAATATGCAATACAATATGGAACGAAAGGTCAATATTATGCTTCAGCAAAAGGAGGAACAAATGGCTACCCTTACATGAACAGTCAAGGGTACGCTTCACTACCAGCAGGAATACATACTATTTATTTTTTTGGAACAGTAAATGATGCACCAGGAACATTTACAAGTATTGGCTTTGGAGGAGCAAATGAGTATCTTAAAATTAGAGTTTTTTAAAAAGCATATCTTATGAAAAAAAATTATATCTATATATTCGCATTGATAACACCAATATTATGTTATCCACAAGGAAGCGTTGGCATTAACAACACTAATCCTCAAGAAGAATTACACATTAGAGGCAATTCATCAAACATAAGAATTGAAGGATTAAATGAAAGTAACAATCCTAACAATTTAGGCACAAATGGTACTTCAAAAGTTTTCGTAAACGGAGCTGGCGATTTAGTTTTAGGCGACGTGAGTGACAACGTACAACTAATCTTCGATTCTGAAAACTACTTAAACGATGTACAAAATCCAACTTCATTAACCTTACAAACAGGCGAAGGAGACGGATTTAGCCAAGCTGGAATCCCAACACTTGGCTTAGCAGCATCATTTACACTAACTAGCCCAGCAGTGGTAGAAATTAATTATTCCGTTTCTTGGAATGTTGGAAAAAATGTAAATCCAGATTCAAGAATAGACGACTTTAGAGCTCGTGTTGTACAAACCGGAGTGTACTTTAGAAGAAATAATTACTTAGGAGCCCCTGTTATAAATGACTATTTCGGAAATCCTATAAATGGTGGAGCACTTTGTATTACTTCTAATTGTAGTCAGGTTGCTGGAATGATTGGCGTTAACGGACAAATTTACAACAACAATGATAAATTTGAAGGAGAATGGAAAAGTTATCGAAACTCTGCTTCAGATTATGTAATCCTTGGCCCAGGAACATACACGCCTATGTTTGCCGCACAACTCGAAGTAGGAGACACAAATGGAACCGGAGCTATTAAAATGTACTTAGGAGTAGAAAATGATGAAGTACAAGTTATTGCACATTACTTTAATTAAAAATTAATACCCAATATTTAAATTCATTAAATATTTTTTAGGCGTAATTCCATATTTCTTTTTAAAAGCAGCTATAAAATGACTTGAAGTACTATAGCCAATTTGCAAACCAACTTCATTTACATTATAAGAACCACTATCTAGTAATTTACGAGCGGACTCCATTTTATAGTCAAACAAAAAACTATAAACACTATCTCCATAAATTTGCTTAAACCCCGTTTTAAGCTTTTTCAAATTCAACCCAACTTGATCTGCTAATTCTTGCAAACCTGGCGGTTCGGCCATATTAGCAATAACTATTTCTTTAGCCTTCTTGATTTTTAATACATTTTCCTCATCAATTAAAAACGGACATTGTTCAGCATTCGGATCTTCGTTTCTATTAAAATACAAGCTCAACAATTCATATCCTTTCCCTTTTAAATATAAGTTTTTAATAGATGAATTCTGATTGTAGTGAAATATCTGATTCAAAACAATTGCCATAGAAGGACTAATATCTTCTTCTCCATAATATTTTTTGTCTAAATTTTCATCGCTCAGAAAAGGGATATACTCGGCCTCATTAGAAAATAGTGTATGGAATTTTTTAATTGAAACTAGAACAGAAATTATCCAAGAATTCGGATTAATTTCCAAATGTAATGGTAACTCTTTTTGCGGATTATAAAGCAAAAGAGATTTCTCAGCATTTAAATCTAACTTATAGTTTCCATTATTAAAATTAAATTTACCACTCCCCTTTACATTAAAATGAAACTGTATTAAACCTGTTTTGACCTGTTTTTCAATATGTTGCACTTCATTTGTGTCATTTTGAAAACGAATTAATATAAAATCTTGTTCAATTTTAATTTCTTCTACTGCACTCATAGCGATGTTTTTTATTTTGTACAATTACACTTTAACAAATTCATTATTTAGAACAGCTCTAAATAAAATCTTTGAAAAGTCTTGATTATAGTACAAAAATAATGGTTTTTTAAATTTAAAAATTATTTTTATAAAAAAAAGCATCAATCGTTAAAAAAAGAACTTTAAGCGTTGTTTTTATAAAATACATAAAAGTAAATTTGTATTCCTTTTAGAAGGACAAAATTATGGACACAAATACTTTAAGTAAACATTCTACATTCTACGCAATTGGATTAAGCTATAAAAAAGCCGATGCCGAAATGCGAGGGAAATTTAGTTTAGATGAAAGTTCTAAAATAAATTTATTAAATCAAGCAAAAGAAGAAGGAATTGAAAGCTTACTTGTAACCTCTACTTGTAATAGAACCGAGATTTATGGCTTCGCACAACACCCTTTTCAATTAATAAAATTACTTTGTGAAAACAGTCAGGGAACCGTAGAAGATTTTCAAAAAGTGGCTTATGTTCACAAAAATAAAGAAGCCTTAAATCATCTTTTTAGAGTTGGAACTGGACTAGACAGTCAAATTCTTGGAGATTTTGAAATAATTGCTCAGATTAAACAAGGATTTGTTGAAAGTAAAAATATGGGCTTAACAAATTCTTATTTGGAAAGGCTTGTAAATGCCATAATTCAAGCAAGTAAAAAAGTTAAAAACGAAACAGAAATAAGCACCGGAGCAACATCTGTCTCTTTTGCCTCTGTTCAATACATAATGAATACCGTTCCAAATATTGGAGACAAAAATATTTTACTCTTTGGAACTGGCAAAATTGGGAGAAATACTTGCGAAAATTTAGTAAAGCATACTAAAAACGATCATATTGTTCTCATTAATAGAACCAAAGAAAAAGCAGAAAAAATTGCCGGAAAGTTTAATTTAATTGTAAAAGAATATTCAGATTTACAATTAGAGATTCAAAAAGCTGATGTTTTGGTCGTAGCTACTGGTGCGCAAAAACCAACTGTAGATGCAGAAATTCTTAAACTAAAAAAACCTCTTTTAATTTTAGATTTATCAATCCCAAAGAACGTAAACCAAAA
>JBEDTP010000215.1:0-13452 GCA_040119075.1 Flavobacterium sp. | reverse complement strand
AATAATTAAAGAACTTTCTCAAGAATTTATAGGAAGTTCTTTAGTTATGACCAGTTCTTCAAATGTTAAGTTTATGGCAATAATTAATCCAGAACTTAACAATACGCTACGTCTGGAGCTAGATTTCATGGGTGATATTGCTTCTGAAGTTAAAGTTAAAAACACAACTTATTTTGATGAAACTGTTGCTTTAAAACTGACTAACACTTATATAAAAGCATAATTTGAATTTATTTTCTTCTATATTGTTTACATTTATGTTTTTCTTAAATCAAGGTTTACCTGAAATAAGAGAGCAATACATCAATGCAGCTGATTCAAAAAGCAATGCAGATAAATTTTATAATTTAGTTATAAAGAATAAAGAAGATAATGTTGTTTATTTAGCTTATAAAGGTGCTGCAACAGCACTAAAGTCTAAATTTAGTACAAATAAATCAGAGAAAAAAGAAATGTTTATTGCAGGAGTCACAATGGTTGAAAAAGCAATAAAAAATGATCCAAATAATATTGAAATTAGACTTATACGATTAAGTATTCAAGAAAATACACCTAAAATCCTTAAGTACAAATCAAATATAACTGAAGATAAAAATATAATAATTTCTACATTTGATAGACAGTCAAAAGATTTAAAAGTGTATATAAAACTTTATGTAAAGCAATCTAAAGTTTTCACTGAAGAAGAAAAGAAAACAATTAATAGTTAAAGAACATTTATGAATTTTACAGGAACAATATCTGATAGAATTTCTTCATTAAATGTTTGTATAATTATTCCTACTTATAATAATTGCAAGACTTTAGAAAGAGTTATTAATGGAGTTTTAGAAATGACTACCAATATTATTGTGGTAAATGATGGATCTACTGATGATACAACTTCCATTTTAAATAACTATAAGCAGATTATTGTTCTAAACGTTCAAAAAAATAGAGGTAAAGGAAATGCTTTGCGCCTTGGCTTTAAAAAAGCAAAAGAACTAAATTATGATTTTGCAATTACAATTGATTCTGATGGTCAACATTTTCCTGATGATATTCCTGTTTTTTTAGATGCTTTAGAAAAAGAAAATAAGGATACATTACTAATTGGAAGTAGAAATATGACCGAAGAGAACGTGCCAAAAAAGAGTAGTTTTGGCAATAAATTTTCGAATTTTTGGTTTTGGTTTGAAACAGGAATCAAATTAGAAGATACTCAATCTGGTTATCGATTGTATCCGTTGAATAAAATTCCTAACAATTTTTTTACAAACAAATTTGAATTTGAAATAGAAGTAATTGTTAGAACTGCATGGAAAGGCGTTTCTGTTAAAAATATTCCAATTAAAATTTTATACGACCCAAATGAGCGTGTTACTCATTTTAGACCTTTTCAAGATTTTACAAGAATTAGTATATTAAATACCATTTTAGTAATAATTACGCTGTTTTATATTAAACCAAGAGACTTTGTAAGAAGCTTTAAAAAAAAAAGTTTTAAAGAATTTTTAAAAGAAGATATTCTTGAAAGTAATGATTCTAACCGTATTAAAGCGACTTCGATTGCTTTGGGAACATTTATAGGAATTGCTCCTTTTTGGGGTTTTCAAACAATTTTGGTTATTTTTTTAGCGGTTTTTTTAAAATTGAATAAAGCATTAGCATTTACTTTTTCGAATATTAGTATTCCACCAATGATACCTTTTATTATTTATGGTTCGTTAAAAGTAGGTTCTATTTTTATAAGCAAGAAAGAAACAGTCTTAATTAAAAATGAGTCGGTCTTTGAAGTTATAAAAGAAAATTTAATTCAATATATTGTAGGAAGTCTATTTTTAGCAACTGTTGTCTCAATTCTTTTCGGTTTTGCTAGTTATTTATTACTTTCGTTGTTTAGAAAATCAGCTAAGTAAATAGGCTTCACAAAATGCACACTTTTTTTATCGGTTTACATTATTTTATTCAGAAAAATAGGCTTCTATCAATTGTTTTAAGCCTACTTTTTTTGTTTATGTGTGGTTTTTTTGCTTCAAAAATTAAGTTTGAGGAAGATATAACGCGTATTATTCCAAAAAATGATAAATCAGATGTTACTGCAAAAGTTTTACAGCAACTTAAGTTCTCTGATAAAATTACTGTTATTATAGAAAAAGATAAAGACGGTACAATTGACGATTTATCTGCTTTAGCTACAGTTTTTTTAGATAGTATTCATTCTTGTAATCAGTATATAAATACAATTCAAGGAAAAGTAGATGAAGAAAATATTCAAGAAACATTTGATTTTGTATACAATAATTTGCCCTTGTTTCTAGAAGATAAAGATTATGTAACTCTCGAGAATAAAATTAATAAAGACAGTATTAAAGTTCAGGTTCAAAACAATTACAGAACATTAATTTCTCCAACAGGAATAATAGCTAAAGATTTTATTTTGAATGACCCATTAGGTTTTTCATTTATTGCTTTAAAAAAACTACAACAATTAAGTATTGGGGATGATTTTAAATTGCATGATGGTTTTGTAATTACTAAAGATGAATCTAAGATTTTATTATTCATAAACCCTAAATTATCGGGGAGTGAAACCGAGAAAAACACACTTATTGTTGATGAATTAAATAAAATTAAAGAGACTTTAAATAAGGAGTTTAAGGGAAAATCAACAATAGATTATTTTGGCTCTTCGTTAATTGCTGTTGCAAACGCAAAACAAATTAAAAATGATATTATGACTACCATTATAATATCAATGACAACTTTAATGCTTATTTTAATTTTGTTTTACAAAAGAATTGTTATTCCAATAATTATTTTTATTCCTACCATTTTCGGAGTGTTATTTGCATTGGCAAGTTTGTTTTTTTTAAAGAATACTATTTCAGCAATTTCATTAAGTGTAGGCGCAGTTTTAATAGGTATTACCATTGATTATTCGTTGCATATCCTCACTCATTACAAACATAATGGTGATGTTGCCGTGCTCTATAAAGATATCACAAAACCCTTAATAATGAGTAGTTCTACAACAGCCATTGCATTTTTATGTTTGCTGTTTGTAAATTCAGAGGCATTAAAAGATTTGGGTGTTTTCGCAGCAATTTGTGTAATAATTTCTGCCTTTTTTTCTTTATTGCTCATTCCTCATCTGTATAAACCAAATAATAGCACAAAAATTACCAAGAGTAATTTGTTAGATAAAACGGCAGCTTTTTCTTTCCATCATAATAAAGTATTAATTGTTGCTAGTTTAATTATAGTTATAATAAGCTTTTTTACTTTCTCAAAAGTTGGGTTTAATAACAACCTTTCCGACCTGAATTTTATTCCAAAAGAAATCAAAGCCGTTGAAGCTAAGCTCGAAGGAGCAACAAATTTAACATCAAAATCTATTTACTTAGCTTCATATGGAAACAGTATTGAAGAAGTTTTAAAAAATAACAATACTCTTTTTAATGATTTAAATAGATATAAATCAAAAGAAGAAATCTTAAATTTTAGTTCAATTGGCGGTATTGTTTTGTCTAAAGAAGCACAATTAGAAAAAATTAATAAATGGAATTTGTTTTGGTCAAATTCAAGAAAAGAAGAAGTTAAAATTAATTTAATTTCGAGTGGCTCGGCAATTGGCTTTAAACCTACTTCCCACGAAAATTTTTATGCTCTTTTAAATAAAGTATTTAAACCGATAGGTTTTCAAGATTATGTAAAGGTGAAAGCCTTTTTCTTAGACGAATTTATTTCTTATAAGAATAACTTTTACACGGTTTCTTCGGTAGTTAAGGTTTCCAATGAACAACGAGATAAATTTGTTTCATCAATTTCAAAAGAGAAAAATGTAATTGCTATTGATAGACAGCATATGAATGAAACATTTTTAGGAAAATTAAAAGATGATTTTTCGAGTCTAGTTAATTATTCAATCATAGCTGTTGTTCTTATTTTGTTTTTATTCTTTAGAAAGGTTGAGTTAGTTGCGATTAGTGTAATTCCTATTTTAATTACTGGTATAGTAACGACTGGAATTATGGGTGTTTTGGGTATTCAACTTAATATATTTAGTACTATAGTTTGTACTTTAATTTTTGGACACGGAGTAGATTTTAGTATTTTTATGACAAGTGCGCTTCAAAAGGAGTATACTTATGGAAAAAATGAATTAGCTACTTATCGAACTTCGATTTTATTAGCAGTTATTACGACCATTTTAGCAATTGGTGCATTAATCTTTGCTGAACATCCAGCATTAAAATCTATATCATCAGTTTCTTTAATAGGTGTTTTTTCTGCATTAATAATTACATTTATATTTTATCCAATTTTATTTAAATTTTGTATTTCAAATAGAGCACAAAAAGGGAAGTCGCCTATAACTTTAAGACTGTTAATCCACTCAACAATATCTTTTGTTTATTATGGATTAGGAGGATTTTTACTTTCAGTAGTTGGTCAGTTTGTAATCGCTATATTTCCGATAGATAGAGATAAAAAGATGATGTGGTTTAGAAAAGCCATGTCAGGCTTTATGAAATCTGTTTTATACACAAATCCTTTTGTAAAGAAAAAAGTTATTAACTTAAACAGTGAAACGTTTGATAGACCTTCAATAATTATATCTAATCATACTTCGTTTTTAGATACACTTGCTGTAGGAATGTTGAGTCCTAAAATTATTTTTTTAGTGAACGATTGGGTTTATAATTCACCTATTTTTGGTAGAGCAGTTAAACTCGCAGGTTTTTATCCAGTTTCTCAAGGTTTAGAAGGAGGAATTGCACATTTGCAAAAGAAAATTGATGAAGGATATTCATTAATGATTTTCCCAGAAGGTTCTCGTTCAGACTCAAATGCTATGAACCGTTTTCATAAAGGTACTTTTTATTTGGCAGAACAATTTAAAATAGATATTCTACCTGTTTATATTCATGGTAATTCTGAAACTTTGCCAAAGGGAGACCATATAATTTATGATGAAAGAATAACTGTTAAAATTGGCGATAGAATTGTATTTGATGATGAAAAATTCGGAACTAATTATAGTGAGCGAACAAAAAAAATAAGTTTTCATGTAAAATCAGAATTTGGAAGATTAAGAGAGCAATTAGAAGACGAAAATTATTTTAAAAATAAATTGTTTTTAAGTTTTTTATACAAAGAACAAGATGTTGTTAATGCAATTAAAAAAGATTTTCAATTAAATAAAAGCATATATCATAAATTAAATCAGCATATAACAAATGATGCAAGTATTATTCATTTAGCAAACGATTATGGACAATTAGATATTTTACTTACTTTACAACAACCAAAAAGAAAAATTCAATCTTTTATAGAAAATGGAGACAGAAGGGGAGTTGCAAGAACAAATTATTTGGTTAAGAAACGGACGATTACTTATCATAATAATATAGAAGAACTAAACTTTAATGCAAGTACTTTAATTATTGGTGAAGGTTTTTCTAAAGAAATAAAATTTGAGCAAATTACAAATATTCAAACTATACTTTTGCTAAGTAATAGTCAATTAGAGGTAGTTTTTAAAGATTTACATTTTGCAATAATGCATAAAGAAGAAACATTTAGTGTTTTAAAAAAACAAGGGTGAAAGATAAATACGACATAGTAATAGTTGGAAGTGGATTAGGAGGATTAGTTTCTGCTATTATTCTTGCTAAAGAAGGAAAGAGTGTTTGTGTTTTAGAAAAAAACAATCAATATGGAGGTAATTTACAAACCTTCGTTAGAGATAAAACAATTTTTGATACTGGTATTCACTATATAGGAGGATTATCTAAAGGACAAAACCTTCATGATTATTTTACTTATATTGGTATTATGGATGAATTGAAGTTAAAGAAAATGGATGAAAACGCATTTGACGTAATTTCTTTTGATGATGATACAAATGAATATCCTCATGCACAGGGTTATGAAAATTTCATTCAACAATTGACTGCTTTTTTTCCCGAAGAAGGGGAAGTTATTAAGAGATATTGCGAAAAAATTCAATATACTTGCGATTCTTTTCCATTGTATAATTTAAAGGAAGGAGCAGGTTATTCTAGTGAAATTTTATCCATAAATGCGAAAGCGTATTTAGATGAGTTAACTTCAAATGAAAAGTTGAAAGCTGTCTTGGCGGGGACTAATTTTTTATATGCTGGGATTGCAGACAAAACACCTTTGTATGTTCATGCATTGTCTGTTAATTCTTATATTCAAAGCTCATATCGATGTATTAATGGCGGAAGCCAAATAACAAAACAACTGATTAAACAACTTCGAAAACATGGTGGCGAAGTTTATAAACATAAAGAAATTGTTGGTTTTGGATATGAAGGAGGAATATTAACTTCAGCTAAAACTAAAAACGGAGAAGAGTATTTTGGAGATATTTTTATATCTAATATAGAACCAAAAACAACTCTTAAAATGATTGGTGAAGATAAATTTAGAAAATCTTATTATAGTAGAATTCAAGGTTTAGAAGTTTTACCTGCAGCATTTAGTTTGTATTTAGTTTTTAAACCAGAGAGTTTTAAATATTTGAACCATAATTATTATCATTTTAGGAACAGTAATAGAGTTTGGGATGCAAATGAGTACACAGAAAATAGTTGGCCTGAAGCTTATATGGCATCTATGAACGTTTCAAGTGAAGATCAAGTATGGGCAGAAAGTTTAACAGCTATTACTTATATGCGTTTTGACGAATTAAAAGAGTGGGAGAATACCATTAATACTGTTGCAAATAAAGTAGAAAGGGGTAAGGCTTATGAAGATTTTAAAACAAAAAAAGCAGAGGAGTTTTTAAATGTTTTAGAACGTAAGTTCCCTTCAATTAAAGATTGTGTAAAGTCGGTACATTCTTCAACACCATTATCTTATAGAGATTATATTGGTGGACATAATGGAAATTTATACGGTTATATTAAAGATTCAAATAACCCAATGAAAACGTTTATTTCACCAAAAACAAAGATTGATAATCTATATTTAACAGGTCAAAGTATAAATATGCATGGCGTTTTAGGAGTAACAATAGGAGCAGTAGTAACGTGTTCTGAAATTGTTGGAAAAGATTATTTAATTAATAAAATAAATTCAGAATTAGGTAAGGTTAATGAATAGAATTACTCGAATAATTATTGTATTTGTGTCATTTTTTATTTTAAATTCTTGTGGAATTTCAAAATCAATTCAGCATAAACCTATTTTAACGGGTTATAACAATCAAATTCCAGAAGTAATAAAACATAATGATTCTTTGTTTTCTTCAGGGAAAAATTATTTAATTAAAAACAAGCAACAATTGTGGGAACTGCATGTTTCTGGTGATGCTTTAGAAAGAGGTTTAACCATTGGTAGTTTAACGCAGCCATTAATTCAAAAACAAGAAAAAGTTTTCTTTTCAAAAATAGAAAGCATTGTTCCTTCAAAATTTAAATTAAGTTTACTAAGGCAATTTTTAAAATGGTATAATAGAAAACTATATTTACATGTACCTGAAGAGTTTAAAGCCGAGATTTATGGAGTTTCTCAGTATGCTTCTGATGATTATGAGAAAATAGCGCCAAAATACCTTAGAAGTCTTTATTTGCATGGAGCTCACGATATTGGACATGCTTTACAAGATTTAGCTTTAGTAGGTTGTTCTTCTTTAGCGGTTTGGGGTGATAAATCTGAAGATGGTTCGTTGGTTGTGGGTAGAAATTTCGATTTTTATGCTGGAGATGAATTTGCAGAAGATAAAATTATTGCATTTATAACTCCAACAACAGGTATTCCTTTTATGTCAGTAACTTGGGGCGGAATGATTGGTGTGGTTTCAGGAATGAATAAAGAAGGGTTAAGTATTACAATTAATGCGGGTAAGTCCGAAATTCCATTGGTAGCTAAAACACCAATTTCTATTTTGGCTCGCGAAATTTTACAATATGCTTCCACAACAGATGAAGCTATTGCCATTGCTAAAAAAAGAGAAGTTTTTATTGCTGAATCTATTATGGTTTCAAGTGCAAAAGATAAAAAGGTTATTTTAATTGAAGTTTCTCCAGAAAATTTTGGTGTTTTTGAAGTTGAAAATAGCAATCAATTGGTTTGCTCTAATCATTTCCAAAGCGAAAGCTATAAAGACGATAAAAGGAATATAGATCATATCGTGGAAAGCCATTCTAAGTATCGTTTTGATAGAATGAACGAACTTTTATCTGCAGAAAAAATAATTAATCCTGGAAAAGTAGCAAGTATTCTTAGAAATAAAGAAGGGCTAAACAATCTTGATTTAGGTTATGGAAATGAAAAAGCATTAAATCAATTATTAGCACATCATGGAATAATTTTTAAACCCGAACAAAGAATGGTTTGGGTTTCTTCAAATCCTTATCAGTTAGGCGAATTTGTTGCCTATGATTTAAATAAAATTTTCAGTTTAAAAGAAATTAACTTTAAAACTGTCGGGACCAATGAGTTAAACATTCCTGAAGATAATTTTATACATTCAAAAGCATTTGAAAATTATGAAAATTATAGAGTTTTAGATAGAGAAATTGATTTTTATTTAGAAAACAAACAGGTAATTAGCCCAGAAACGATCAAAACTTATCAAAAAGCAAATCCAAATTTATGGCTTGTTTATTATAAAATTGGAAAATATTATTATAATAAAGGTTGGTTTAAAGCAGCTGAGCTACAATTTGAGAAAGCATTAACCAAAGAAATTACTACTTTACCAAGTAAATTAAGTGTTGAAAAATACTTAAAAATAATTAAGCGCAAAATAGACTAATATGATTCCTGCAATAGAAAAATTAAGTTCAGACGAAATCGCACATTTCCAAAATGAGAAATTGCAAGAAACATTAGTTTATTTAAGTAAAAAATCACCTTATTATAAAAACTTATTTAATAAAGAAAATATTAATGTTTCTGAGATAAGAACAATTTCAGATTTACAAAAAATACCAACAACCTCAAAAGACGATTTACAAAAATATAACGATGATTTTTTCTGTGTACCAATGCAAGAAATTATCGATTATGCAACTACTTCTGGAACATTAGGGGATCCTGTTACTTTTGGTTTAACCGATAAAGATTTAGACAGATTAGCGTATAACGAAGCCATTTCTTTTGCTTGTGCTGGTGTTCAAAAAGGAGATGTTGTTCAGTTAATGACAACACTTGATAGACGATTTATGGCAGGTTTAGCTTATTTTTTAGGTTTACGAAAATTAGGAGCAGGGGTAATTAGAGTAGGTGCAGGAATACCAGAGTTACAATGGGATTCTATTTTAAAATACAAACCAAAATACTTAATTGCAGTTCCGTCGTTTCTTTTAAAACTTATTGAATATGCTGAGCAAAAAGGTATAGATTATAACGCTTCAAGTGTAAAAGGTGTAATTTGTATTGGCGAAACATTACGAAATCAAGATTTTTCTCCAAGTTTATTAGCTGAAAAAGTAACAAGTAAATGGAATATAAATTTACATTCCACTTACGCATCTACTGAAATGAGTACGGCTTTTACCGAATGTGAGTTTTTTCATGGCGGACATCAACATCCAGAGTTAATTATTACTGAAATACTAGATGATAATAACCAACCTGTTAAAGAAGGTGAAAGTGGAGAATTGACCATAACTACTTTGGGAGTGGAAGCAATGCCATTATTACGATTTAAAACAGGTGATATTGTTAAGCTTCATAAAGAAAAATGTGAATGCGGAAGAAATACACCTCGAGTTGGACCTGTATTAGGAAGAAAACAACAAATGATTAAATACAAAGGAACAACACTGTACCCACCTGTAATGCACGATTTGTTAACTTCATTTGATCAAATTCAACAACATGTAATTCAAATTTTTACAAATTCTCTTGGGACTGATGAAATTGTAATTAAAGTAGCTGCTGAAAACATTTCTAAAGAGTTTTTAGATAGTATTAAGGATCATTTTAGAGCTAAACTTCGTGTGACTCCTAATGTTGAAATAATCCCTTTAAAAGAAATAAATGATATTGTTTTTACACCTCTGAGTAGAAAGCCTATAAACTTTATTGATTTAAGAAAAAAATATTAAATTTTTTGGAGCAATTAAATAAAGTAAATATCTTTTTATTTAATCTTTTGTTATAAGAATTTAATGCTTTTTTTTATAATGATTAGTCATTAAAATAAAAGAAATTGAAAAATCTTTGAGAAAGTATTTGACCTAATTAATGTAACTAAGTAAAGATATTGACTACTTAAAAATATTCTTATCTTCCTCATAAATAGGGCTTTGAATATTTAGAAAATTTAAAACACTATGAAATACATGGTTTTGAGATAATAATTTATTTTCTTTTAATTGTTTTGAACTATTATCAGATATCCAAACAATAAAAGGAATTTCATATTGCTCTTTTGGCGCTATACTTATAGGTAATCCATGCATATATAGATTTTTTTCACCTAAAGATTCACCATGATCAGAAACAAAAATCATTGTGCTTTTATACTCTTTTAATTGTTTTAAATCTTCAATAACATTTGATAAAATGTAATCTGTATATAGAATAGTATTGTCATAAGCATTAATTAGTTCTGTTTTAGAACAATTTGCTAATTCAACACTTTTACAAACAGGCTTGAAAACCTCAAATTGAGGGGGATATTTTTTGTTGTATGTAGGGCCATGACTTGTACTTGTATGCAAAATTATTAATATCTTATTTTTTTTACTGGTAACTATTTGCTCTTTTAGTTCTGTTAAAAGAACTTCATCATAATTACATCCTTCGCCTTTGCAGTTTGTTTTTAAAACATCTCTTTTTTGATAATTTTTTATATGAACTGGTGGCTCTCCCCAATTTGTAGTTCGCCAAATAACTTCTACATTATTTCTATATAAATAATTAGGTAAAATCTCGTATAAATCATCTGTATTTACGTGTTCTAATATACTTTTTATTCCTGCAGTAGTGTATGTTGCATCAGAGTTAGCTTTAAAATGAAATACATTGGGGGTTATAGAAAGTATAGGATTTGTGTTCTTCTGATATCCATACAAAGAAAAATTTTGGCTTCTTGCAGATTCTCCAATAACTAAAACGACTACTGATTTTTGGTTATCTTTTATAGTAGCATTTGGTAATAAAATTTCCTTTTTATTTTTCTTGTATTTATGTATATAAAAAAGAGAAATGTTCACAGAGTAAGACCAAGGCATTGCAAGTCCGCCTAGAGTTTTTGAATTTTTATCAATCCATAACCAATTACTAGCATTAACAAAAACTAAACTTAAGCAAAACAATAAGGTAAGAGAAGTGATGATTGAAAATTTTTTAAATGTTATATTTATTATTTTAGCTTTAATAATATAAATGCTAGGAATAATTCCAAGAACTAAAACATACACTACTAATTTTAAGGAAAAAAAACTACTAGACTCTTCAAAATTAGTATTGAGTACGTTTCCAATCATACTTTCATCTATTATTACACTATAGGTGTTAATGAAGTAAACCGCAATTGAGTTTATTAAAAAGAATAGTACTAATAAAAACTTTCCGATAGAACGTGATAGAAAAATTAATAAGAAAAAAACTAAGGAGTTTAGTACTATCATTAGAATTATTAAACTAATAATAAGAAAAACACCGTTCAAACTTTTATATTCAATGTTATTTATGACAAAATTATAAAAGGGATAATGAAAAAATAATAAATTAAGAAAACTCATTAACAAGACAAAATGAGTGATTTTTAAATTATTTTTCAGCGTATGCATAGATAATTTTATAAAGTAAAATAAATAAACTAATTAAAGCCTAATAAAACATGACTAAGGTATCATTAATAATTTTAATAAATTAGAAAGTGCAACAAATTATATTCAATAAAATAAAAATGGGATAGTTTTTCATTAATCCAATTTCAAAATTAATATTATCGACTGATAAACATAACTAACCAATATTATCTATTTTACAGTATGCAACATTGAAAATATATTATATAAAAAATCCCTTTAAACAAAGTTTAAAGGGATTTTTATTTAGCTTCCAGTTTGCGGAGAAATGAAGTTGTTGTAACTGTTGGAGGATATGTTGCTGTAGCAGGAGGTGTATTGACTGCAGCTAGCCAATTGGCCACTAGAGATGACGATGCCCTTCGACAAGCTCAGGATGACAACGATGGAGATGAATAATGCTATCTATGCAGGAACTGCAGGAGGCACATTGTTGAGTATGGTACCGAATATTGTTTCTGAAGATATCGTTAGAACTATACTATTAGCCAGTGTTGGTGCCATTGTGTGAGTTTTATGATTTCGTTATTGCTCAAGCGTTTGCAAAAGAAGCACAAAAAATAAGTTTAACCTTTGTTGTGGTGACCTTTGGGTTAAACAAATTAAAAGCCTAGTCGTGAGATTAGGCTTTTTTTTAAGAAACAAGATAGGTAAACAAATCTGAATTATTATTCAAGTATTGATACTTGAATTTTCTACGTCTTAATAATTTTTCTATTTTAAGAAAGTCATTTTTATTTTTCAATTCAATAACCACTACCTCAGATCTGCTTTCACGGTTGTTATTTTTTATGAATTTAAAAACCATTTAATAATAATTTCAGCTGATTTGATATAAATTTATTACTTTTATTAGATTAACCATTTTAAAAAAAACTTTACAATTTGGTTAAAAAACAGCGAAGTAATTTGCTTTCTTCTTTAGACGAGGGTATAATATAATATTTAAATGAAAGCATCGGAATTTGAATTAAAAGAACGAATTAAAGAGTTAACTTGTTTATACGAAGTTTCAACCATTTTAGGTAATGCAAACCAAGAATTATTAGAAGAAACATTAAAAGCGGTTGCATTTAGTTTAAAAAGAGCAGTTCAATATCCTGAACATACCAATATATCTTTCGTTTTAGACTCTATTTTAATTTTAACAGGTAAGCAATCAAATGGTGAATTAAGTATTCAATCGGATATTAAGGTTTTTAATCAAATTAAAGGAAAGTTAAGAGCAAGTCTCGACAATTTGGTTTCTAATGAAGTCCATTTTTTAAAGGAAGAACAATTCTTATTAGATAATATCGCTTTAAAAACAGGAAACTTATTAGAACGAATTGAAATTCAAAAAAACGAGACTTCTTTAAAACAACAAATGGAACGAGCCGATCGTTTGACTATTTTAGGAGAAATTACAGCGGGTATTGCACATGAACTTAATACTCCACTAGCTAATATTTTAGGTTTTGCTGAATTGCTTAAAAATGATATGGATGCTACTAGTGATTTAGTAAAGGATGTTGAAAAAATAATTCATAATGCTATTTTTTCGAGAGAAGTTGTTAAAAAACTTATGTTTTTTGCCTGTGAGATGCCACAGGAGATGAAACGTATTAATCTTGTTCCTCATATAAAAAATGCTATTAATTTGCTTGAAGCTACTTTTAAAAAGGAGCAT
>JBEDTP010000214.1:0-13602 GCA_040119075.1 Flavobacterium sp. | reverse complement strand
CAATTTTAGTGTCAATAAAATCTTCATTTATTATGTCTGTAGTTATTTTTTGGAAAATATATTCTGCTTCCGTAAAATTATTTTTAGTCTTCTGAATGATACCTTTTTGAAGATTGATTAATTCAATTGCATCAGGGAAGTTTAATTGATTATACAGTTGAGCAGATTTATTTAGATAAATTTCTGATAAATCTGTTTTGTTTTTTTCTAAATAACAATTTCCTAAATTATAATATGCTAAAGCTAAGTTTGTACTCTTCTTTTTCTGATTGTAATAATTGATACTTCTAATGAAATTTTCAATAGCAATATCTGTTTTTTTTAAATCAAAATGAATGCTACCTAAAACTAAATAACAATCTGCAAGTTTTTCATTTAAATTGTTCTTTTTTGCGTATTCTATTGCTTTTTCAGAATAAATTATTGCTTTGTTAAAAGATTTTTTATCATCTTTATTAAAGATAGCAACTTCAAGGAAATAATCTACACTGTCGTTTATTTTTGTATCTTCTTTGTATAGTGATTGTGAATAACTTAATGAAGTTAAAAATAAAAGAGCTAATAAGTATCCTTTAATTTGCAATGCTTATGACTTTAGTGTAATTATAATATTGTATAAATATAAAAATTATTTTTTTGAGATGAAGCTAATTAAGTCAATTAATCTCGAAGAATACCCAATTTCGTTATCATACCAACCTACAACTTTTACCATATTGTCAATAACACTAGTCAATTGGGAGTCAAATAAGCATGAATATTTATTGCCAATAATATCTACTGAAACTATTGGGTCTTCGGTATATGCTAATATTTCTGATAAAATTCCTTCAGAGGCTTTCTTGAAAGCTTTGTTTACTTCTTCAATAGTAACTTTTTCTTTTAAATTAAATGTAATATCGGTTAATGAACCGTCTGGTACAGGAACACGAATTCCACAACCACCTATTTTTCCATCTAAATCAGGGAAAATTTTTGTTATTGCTTTTGCAGCTCCTGTTGTTGTAGGAACAATAGATTGTGATGCACCTCGCGCTCTTCTTAAATCTTTATGTGGTTGATCATGTAAACTTTGGTCCGTTGTATAAGAATGAATAGTTGTAATGTATGCTTGTTGAATTTCTCCTAAAGTTTTCATCACTTTTATCATTGGTGCTGCATTATTAGTAGTACAACTTGCATTAGAAAGGATAACTTCAGAGCCATCTAGAATACTTTCGTTAATTCCCATAACGACCGTTTTAATGGTTTCGTCTTCAGCTGGAGCTGAAAGAATTACTTTTTTTGCACCTGAAATTATATGCTGATTGGCTAATTCATATGTTTTGAATTTTCCGGTTGCCTCAATAACAATGTCAATATCTAATGCCTTCCAATCTAAATTAGATATTTCTTTTTCGTGGAAAAATAGATATTCTTTCGAGTTAACTATAATTGATGAATCATTAAAACTTACATTATATGGTAAAACACCATGAATACTATCATACTTGGTTAAATGACTCATTGTCTTATTATCGGCAATATCATTTATTGCTATTACTTCAATAGTTGGATGATTAAGTAATAAACGAAATAAATTTCGGCCTATTCTTCCGTAACCATTAATAGCTATTCTTGTTTTACTCATTTTAATGAATGTGTTTTTCTGCATGATATGAAGAACGAACTAAAGCACCGCTTTCTACATGTCTAAAACCAAGTTCTTTTCCTATTTTTTCGTACTTTTCAAATTGTTCAGGACGAATAAATTCTTTAACTGGTAAGTGTTTTTTTGAAGGCTGTAAATATTGCCCAATAGTAACAATATCTACTTTAGCATCTGCTAAATCATGTAAAACCTGAATAACTTCTTCTTCAGTTTCACCTAAACCAAGCATAATACCTGATTTTGTTCTCTTGATGCCTTGTTCTTTTAAATATCTTAAAACCTCTAAGCTTTTTTCATATTTAGCCTGAATTCTAACTTCTCTAGTCAATCGTTTTACAGTTTCCATGTTGTGAGAAACTACTTCTGGAGCTACTTCAATAATACGATCTAAGTTTCTGGTGTTTCCTTGAAAATCAGGAATTAAAGTTTCAAGAGTAGTATTTGGGTTCATTCGTCGGATAGCTTTAACGGTTTCAGCCCAAATAATTGATCCCATATCTTTTAAGTCATCTCTATCTACACTTGTAATAACTGCATGTTTTATACTCATTATCTTAATTGAACGAGCTACTTTTTCTGGTTCATCCCAGTCAACTGTTTCTGGCCTTCCAGTTTTTACACCACAAAAACCACAAGAACGCGTACAAATATTTCCAAGAATCATAAATGTTGCGGTTCCTTCGCCCCAACATTCTCCCATATTAGGGCAGCTACCAGACGTACAAATAGTGTTTAATTTGTATTTGTCTACTAGACCTCTTAGTTCGGTGTATTTTTTGCCGGTTGGTAATTTTACACGTAGCCATTTTGGTTTTGGTTCTCTAGGGGGAAAAACATTTTCTGTTGCCATATTCTCTTTTTCAAATGCAGTTTAAAGCACAAAGATAATAAGAAGTTAGAAGTTAGAAGTTAGAAGTTAAGAGTTTTTATGTTTTCTATAAGAAATCTAACAAAAAACGAGAATCAAATTATTATTCTGTAAAATCTAAATCTTTATTATGGGTTTCAGGAATAGTTAAAGTTGAATAAATTCCTAAAAAGAAAACTACAAAACCTACTATGCTTGCAGCTGTAATAACACCGCTATTTACTTTTAAATAGTCGAAACTTAATAGCATAATTGGTAACAATCCTCTTACCATGTTTGGGATTGTAGTTGCAGCAGTGCTTCTAATATTTGTTCCAAATTGTTCTGCGCCAACTGTTACAAACATTGCCCAATAGCCTGTTCCAAGCCCTAGCCAAGCACAATAAAAATAATACATGTTTTCTGTTTTTGAACCGCCATATAGCATTAAAACAACTCCTGTAATTGTAAAAAGCATCATGTAAAAAATTGCTTTCTTTCGAGATTTCAATAAATGTGATATGAATCCGCTTGCAAAATCACCAACAGAAATTCCTATATAAGCCCACATAATTGCTTTCCCAGGATTAATGTTTTCAATCCCAAATGCGGGTGCAAACTGATTTCCCATTACGGCTAAAATTCCTATGCAGAACCATGTTGGTAAACCTATTGCTATACATTTTAGGTATTTAATAAGTCTTGTTTTATTTGTAAAAAGTGAAAAAAAATTTCCTTTTTTAATGTTTGTTGCATGTTCAATATCTTTATAAATCCCAGATTCGGAAACACCAATTCGTAAAAATAGTAATAGTAGCCCAAGAATTCCGCCTATGAAATAGGCATAAGTCCAGTCTTCAGCCAGTTCAACGGTTAATTGCGCAACAACAGCGCCTAATAAACCAAATCCAGCAACTATTGAAGTTCCTATTGCTCTTAATTGTTTGGGTAAAGATTCGGAAACTAAAGTAATACCTGCTCCAAGTTCTCCTGCTAAGCCAATTCCAGCAATAAAGCGCAATACGGCATAAATTTCTGTTATGTTTTCAGAAGGGAAATAAGGTAAAAAACCACAGGCAATATTAGCTAATGAATAAACTAATATTGAACCAAAAAGTACAGATAATCTTCCTTTTTTATCGCCTAAAACTCCCCATAAAATTCCTCCAACAAGTAATCCAACCATTTGAAAGTTTAGGATTAGAGTTCCTGCTTGGTCTACATCTAAGTTTAGACTATTTAAACTTGGAGCTCTAACAATGCCAAATAAAAGTAAATCATAGATATCTACAAAATAGCCTAGAGCTGCTATAATAACGGGTAAGGAAAATAAATGTTTTAATTTTTGGTTGTTTGAAAGTTGCTCCATTTTTCGGATTTTTCCCAAACGTACATAAAATACTTAAGTCAGCAAAAAATTAGTTCCTTTTGGAGATTATTTCGGCCAATAACTTTTTGGCTCTAAGTAGTTTTACTTTAATATTGTTTAAAGGTTCTTCAAGTGTTTCGGCAATATCAATGTAACTCATTTCTTGAAAATAACGCAGTTGAATTACTTCTTGGTAAGCGGGTTTCAGTTCTTTAATATAACCTAATAATTGCGACAAGTTTTGTTCAGTAATAATGTCATCTTCAGCACTTGGTGTTTCATCAATGATTTGATAAGCTTGGTTATTATCGTCATTATTATTCATGTCTAAAAATAAAGAAGACTTCTTTTTTCTTAACATGTCAATATGAACATTTTTAGCAATTGCTATCAACCAAGTGTTGAATCCAAATTCCGAATTGTAAGTTGCAATTTTATCAAATGCTTTCGCAAAAGTTTCAATTACTATATCATCTGTGTCGGCTTCGTTCTCAGTTCTTTTAAGCATGTATCCAAAAACCTCATTCCAAAAGAAGTCAAGTAAAAAAGTAAAAGCAACTTGGTCACCATTTTTAGCTTTTTCAATATTTTTTTGGATTATTTCTGAGGTTATTTCCAATGCTTAGGTTTTGAGAATAAGTTGACAATAAATAAATATAATTGAGTGAATATAAGTATTATTTCAATAAAAGGATAAAAATACATTACATCACTTTCTTTTAACTTTGAAGCACTAAAGCCTAAA
The DNA here is from genome assembly GCA_040119075.1 of Flavobacterium sp. Lineage (GTDB taxonomy): Bacteria > Bacteroidota > Bacteroidia > Flavobacteriales > Flavobacteriaceae > Flavobacterium. The sequence goes on along the minus strand of JBEDTP010000214.1, from coordinate 8,990 downwards.
GATGTCCATGCAAGTAAATATCTAAAAGTAATTAATGCAACAACTAATATTAATTGATGGTTTAAAATTAATAATAATATTCCAAGAATTATAGTGAATAATTGAGAAAAGTAGAACAGCCCTAAATGAAATTTATCAAATACTTTATAATATTTAGCGGTGGAAATATGTCTTCTTTTTTGATTAAACCAATCGCTAAAAGTTGTTTTAGCATCAGAATAAGTAAATCCATTTGGTTCAATGCAAATAGTAGTATTTTCTTTAGTGCTAGCTTGATTGATGAATAAATCATCATCTCCAGAACGAATTTTCATGTGGTCTATAAAACCATTTACTTTGTAAAATTCATCACTTTTATAAGCTAAATTTCTACCAACTCCCATATATGGAGAACCTATTTTTGCCCAAGAAAAATATTGAACAGCAGTCATTAAAGTTTCAAAACGTATAATTTTATTTAAAAATGAGTTTTTAACTTTGTTGTACCCTCCATAACCTAAAATAATTGTTTTTTTAGGTGTAAAATTCATACTCATGTTGCTAATCCATTCAGACGAAGCAGGTTTACAGTCAGCATCAATAAACAATAGATGCTTGTATTTCGCAACTTTAATCCCTAGGGTTAAAGCATATTTTTTGTTTCCCCAAAAGGTTTCATTGTTTTGAACTTTAACCAATTTAACATTTGAATATTGTTTTTCATATTCTTCAAATAAATCTAAAGTTTCATCATTTGAAGCATCGTCAATTAGTACAATTTCAAATTCGGAGTATTTTTGATTGATTAAAAGAGGAAAATATTTTTTTACATTTTCTGCTTCGTTTTTAGCACAGATAATAACTGAAACAGGTACTCTTTGAGAATTACCATTTGTTGTTTTCCCAAATGAAAAATTACCAAAAATGAACAAATAATAAATTATTTGTATAGAAATGACTGCAATAAAACTTACTAAAAGTATATTTAAAACCATATGTTTATTGGGTGCTTATTTTTCAGAATCGTTTGTGCAATCTTTCATTTCTTCAGGAGTTTTTCCGCAAAAACTACAGTTTTCGCCATCCTTGTTTAAGAACGGACTTTGGCTAGCGCAAGTTCCTGAAAATTTTCCGTCTTTTTTTGCCCATATTTTAATTGCAATTCCTGCAAATGCCATTGCAAGCAAACCTATAGTTAATAAAACAAGTTTCATTTTTTCGTTTTTTAGAGAATGCAAATTTACAAAACAAACAGCAATGAAATGTAAAAAAAGATTAAATAATATTTACTTCAGCTTCAATAGAAATTCCATATTTGTCTAGAATGGTTTTTTGAATATTTCTAGAAACCGCAACTATTTCTTGCCCAGTTGCATTACCATAATTTACAAGTACTAATGCTTGTTTTTCGTGAATTCCTGCGTCTCCAAATCTTTTTCCTTTAAAGCCTGCTTGTTCGATTAACCAACCCGCGGGTACTTTTACTTCTGTTTCTGAAACTACGTAATGAGGCATTTCAGGAAATTGAAGTTTTGCTTTATTGTACAATTCTATTGGAACAATTGGATTTTTAAAAAAACTGCCACTGTTTCCAAGTTCTTTTGGATCTGGAAGTTTACTTTTTCTAATAGCAATTACAGCATTGCTAATATCTTTTATAGTTGGATTTGTAATGTTATTTTGTACTAATTCAGCTTCAATAGCACCATAAGAGCTATTTGTTTTATGATTTTTCTTAGTAAGTTTAAAAACAACACTCGTTATAATGTATTGATCTTTTAACTCATTTTTAAAAACACTTTCTCTATAACCAAAATTACAATCTTCTTTTTTGAAAGTTTTAATTATTTGATTTTTGATATTGATTGCTTCACACGAAGAAAACATGTCTTTTATCTCAACACCATAAGCCCCAATATTTTGTATAGGCGTAGTTCCTACATTACCAGGAATTAGAGATAAGTTTTCAATTCCACCATAATTATGGTCTAAGCACCATAAAACAAATTCATGCCAGTTTTCACCCGCATTTGCTTTTACCCAAACATGATCTTCACTTTCATCGATAACTGAAATTCCTTTTAAGTCCACATGAACTACTAACTTATTAATGTTTTGTGTAAGCAACATATTGCTTCCTCCACCTAAAATGAATATGTCTTTTTTAAGTTTTAGAACTTCAATAAGTTCATTAATAGTATGTACTGAAATAAATTGGTTTGCTTTTGCTTCAATTCCAAATGTATTGTACTCTTTTAAAGAAAAATGGGTTTGAATATTCATAAGTTTTATAAAAAAATCACTGTAAAAGTAAGAATAATTTCAGTTATAACTGAAATATAGCATAAGATTGATGTGTGCTTTTAATTATGGTTTCAGTTCTTTCTACATGGGTGTCGGAAATAAATATTTGACCAAAAACTTTATCATTTACCATTGCTATAATTTTTTGAACTCTAGATTCATCTAATTTGTCAAAAATATCATCAAAAAGCAGGATTGGTAAAACACCGCTTTGTTGTTTTATGAAATCAAATTGTGCTAATTTTAAAGCAATTAAAAATGATTTTTGTTGACCTTGTGAACCGAATTTTTTAATTGGAAAGTTGTCAATTTCAAACAATAAATCATCTTTATGAATTCCTACACTTGTATATTGTAAAGCTCTATCTTTATTTATGTTGTTTAGTAAAAGCTCTTCTAAAGTGTTTTCGAATAAATTACTCGAATAAGCCAACTGAACGTTTTCTGCATTATCTGTAATTAATTGGTAGTATTTTTGAAAAATAGGAATAAAATCTTCTAAAAATTGTTTTCTCTTTTCAAAGATATTTGTCCCAATAGGAATAATTTGCTCATTATAAATATTTAAAGTTTCATTGTCAAAAGACTGGTTTAAAGCAAAATATTTTAAAAGTGCATTACGTTGAGCAACCAGTTTATTGTACTGAATTAATTCGTTGAGGTATGAATTGTCTAAGGTAGAAATTACGCTGTCAATAAATTTACGTCTAACATCACTTCCTTCGGAAATTAAATTAGTATCAGAAGGAGAAATAATTACTAAAGGTATAAAGCCAACATGGTCTGATAGTTTTTCGTAAATTTTATTATTCCTTTTTAAAATTTTTTTCTGTCCTCTTTTAAGACTGCAAGCAATTTGTTCTGATTTTTCATTTTTAGAAAAGGTTCCGTCAATTAAAAAAAACTCTTCTTCGTGCTTAATATTTTGAACAGCAAGTGGATTAAAATAACTTTTTCCATAAGATAAATGAAAAATGGCATCTAAAACATTAGTTTTTCCTTTACCATTTTTGCCTACAAAACAATTAATCTTCTCATCAAAATCAAAAGACTTGTCTGAAATGTTTTTATAATTTAATAATGATAATTGTTTTAAATACACAGTTTATTTTCCTTTATTTGTAGCCGTATTGCAAAAGTAGTTGCAAAATAGAAAAATAACCATAAAAAGGGCTTTTAATTTTCAATAAAAATTATATTTTTGCACCTCAATAAATTTAAAATAAATGGCAACATATAACAAAAGAGGCTATAAGGCTTCAAAACCAGAAGAGTTAGATAATAACGAAAATGAATTTGAAGAAGGATTTGAAACTTCAGGAGAAAGTACTACTGAAGAAGTTTTTAATACTTTAGACCAAACGGCTTCTAGAACAGAAGAATGGGTTGCTAAAAATCAAAAATTAGTATTAGGTATAGTTGCTGCAATTGCATTGGTAACAATTGGATATTTATTATTTAATAAATTTGTTGCAGAACCTAAAGAAGACAAAGCTTTTAATGAGATTTTCCAAGCTCAAGAATATTTTAATCAGGCATTAGCAAATACCGAAAATCCAGACTCATTATTTAATCTTGCTTTAAAAGGTGGAGAAGGAAAACAAGGATTTGTAGGTGTAGCGGATCAATATTCAGGAACAAAAGCAGGGAATCTTGCTAATTACTATGCAGGTATGTCTTATTTGAATATTAAAGATTTTAAAAATGCTGAAAAGTATTTATTAGAATTTTCTTCAGATGATATGATATTAAACGCTATGGCTTTAGGAGGATTAGGTGATGCTTATTCTGAAACAAATAAAGTTGAAGATGCAATTTCATATTATAAAAAAGCAGCAGATGCAAATGAAAATGATTTTACAACACCAAGATTTTTATTCAAAGCAGCTCAATTGGCTTTATCAGCAAATAAGAAAGAAGAAGCAAATAAATTGTTTACTCAAATAAAAGAAAAATACGAAACTTCAAGAGAAGGATTAAATATTGACGCTTATATTGCGATGACAGAATAATATGGCTACAGAAAATAAAAATTTATCACAATACGATAAAAACACAATCCCAAACGCGAAAGACTTTCGGTTTGGGATTGTTGTTTCAGAATGGAATGATGAAATAACAAACGGCTTATTTAACGGAGCAAAAGCTGCATTAGTTGATTGTGGTGCTTTACCTGAAAATATTATTCGTTGGGATGTTCCTGGAAGTTTTGAGTTGATTTATGGTTCTAAGCGAATGATTGAAACTCAAAAAGTAGATTGCGTCATTGCAATTGGTTGCGTAATTAAGGGTGAAACTATGCATTTTGAGTTTGTTTGTGATGGCGTTACTCAAGGCGTAAAAGATTTAAATTTAAAATATGATGTTCCTACAATTTTTTGTTTGTTAACCGATAATTCAATGCAACAGTCAATTGATAGAAGTGGTGGAAAACACGGAAATAAAGGTACAGAAGCAGCAATTGCCGCAATAAAAATGATAGATTTAAATAGAAAAGCTTAATTTTTTATTGCTTATAAAATTAAAATCCCGCTATTGGCGGGATTTTTGTTAACAAATAATTCAGATAAAAAAGATTAGAAATTCTTAAATTTGAAAAAAATAGATTGATATGTTTAAATTCGGTCGAGGCTCACTAAAATTGCCAAAAAACAAAAAGTTTAATTATACCCCTCGTCATTACGAAGGTAAAGTGATTGACAATCCTTATGATTTTGATTCTATTATTAAAAAAGATAGAGATGCAGTAAGTTATAATGATTTGAGAGCACACTGGAGTGAGGCGCGTCAAAACAGTCGTCATAGAGGGAATAGGAATTTTAATATTAGAATTATGATTATAGTTTTAGTATTACTTTTACTATTCATGTACATCATCGATTTCGATTTATCTATTTTTAGAAAACAATAAATGTCAAGTATAATTCAACTTTTACCAGATCATGTTGCGAATCAAATTGCAGCAGGAGAAGTCGTTCAGCGACCTGCTTCTGTAGTTAAAGAATTAATTGAAAATGCTATAGACGCAAAGGCAACAGATATTAAATTAATTGTTAAAGATGCTGGTAAAACACTAGTGCAAGTTATTGATAATGGTTCAGGTATGAATGTTACCGATGCTCGTTTGTGTTTTGAAAGACATGCAACATCGAAAATCCGTAATGCAGAAGATTTATTTGCTTTAAATACTAAAGGTTTTCGTGGTGAAGCTTTGGCTTCCATTGCTGCTATTGCACATGTTGAGTTAAAAACCAAACAAGAACAAGAAGAATTAGGAACGCATATTATCATTGAAGGAAGTAAATTTGTTTCTCAAGATGTTGCTGTGTTGCCTAAAGGAACTTCATTTGCAGTTAAAAATTTATTTTTTAATATTCCGGCTCGTAGAAATTTCTTAAAATCAGATACAGTTGAATTTAGGCATATTTTAGATGAATTTCAACGTGTTGCTTTGGCACATCCTTCAATCTATTTTACCTTAATTCATAACGGAAGTGAAACGTTTAATTTGCCAAATTCAAACTACAGACAGCGAATTGTAAATGTGTTTGGAGGCAAGACTAATGAAAAATTAGTTCCTGTTACTGAAGATACTGAGATTGTTTCTATTGGTGGTTTTGTAGGTAAGCCAGAACATGCAAAAAAGAGTAGAGGAGAGCAATTTTTCTTTGTTAATGATCGTTTCATTAAAAGCGGATATTTGCATCATGCAATTATGAATGCATATGAAGGTTTATTGCGTGAAGGAAATCAACCAAGTTACTTTTTGTATTTAAATGTTCCGCCAAATACTATAGATATTAATATTCATCCAACGAAAACTGAAATTAAGTTTGACGATGAACATGCTTTATATGCTATTTTGCGTTCGGCTGTTAAACATAGTTTGGGTCAATTTAATGTTGCGCCAGTTTTAGACTTTGAAAGAGATGCTAATTTAGATACACCATACGATTATAAAAACAAAGACGGAGAATTCCCAACCATTCAAATAGATACGACTTTTAATCCTTTTGAATCAAATGAAGGAACTAAGAAAACATCTTCATCAAATTCATTTCAGAGTATTAAACCTAAAAACAATGACTCTAATTGGGATAATTTATATGTTGGATTAAAACAAGATACTTTTGAATTTCATTCTCACTCATATGAAAATCATGAAATTACAGGTTCATTGTTTAATGATAGAGAAATTGAAGATTCACCTTCTAGAACGTATCAAATTCATAAAAAATACATTGTTAGCTCTATAAAATCAGGAATGCTTGTAATTAATCAAAGTAGAGCACATCAGCGCATTTTGTACGAGCAATTTTTAACGAATATTACCGTAAATAAAGCTTCAAGTCAGCAATTGTTATTTCCATTAGAATTATATTTTTCAAATGATGAGGTTCAGTTTATTTTAGAATTAAAGCCTTCGTTAGAAAATACCGGTTTTATTTTTGATTCTATAGAAAAGGATAAAGTCTTAATTTCTGGAATACCAGTAAATGTTCAAGAAAGTGAAATCCCTATTGTAATTGAAGAGTTGATAACTACTTTACAAGAAGAAATTCCTGAAAGCTCATTTTCTTTGAATGACGGAATAGCAAAATCGATGTCAAAAAGTATTGCAGTTAAAAATGGAATTTATTTGACTGAAAAAGAACAAGAAAATTTAGTAAACGGACTATTTGCATGTAAAGATGCAAGCGTTTCACCTTTTAATAAACCAACATTCATCACGTTAAGTGTTGAAGATTTAGATAAAAAATTTGCATTATGATGAACATGACTGATATGGTTAAGCATTTGCTAATCATTAATATTATATTTTTTGTTGGGAGCTTTTTAGTTCCTAATTCATCAGAGTTATTAGCCTTGCATTATTTCGAAAGCGATAAATTTAGACTATGGCAGCCTATAACGCATATGTTTATGCATGGTGGTTTGATGCATATTTTCTTTAATATGTTTGCTTTGGTATCTTTTGGAAGTGCTTTAGAACAATTTTGGGGAGGTAAAAAGTTTTTATTTTTCTATTTATCGTGCGGAATAGGCGCAATGTTATTACATACTGGAGTTAACTATTATATGTTTCATCATTCACTTGATATTTTAGTGGAAAATGGCGTTAATCAAACAGAAATTTTTAAAGTCTTAAATGAGGGAAAGTATAACACACAATGGCTTGAAATTATTTCCCAAACTTCAATGGATGGTATGGCGAGTGCTTTTTTAGCACCAGCAGTAGGTGCTTCTGGAGCAATTTATGGTTTGTTAGTTGCATTTGCGTTTATGTTTCCTAATGCTGAGTTGGCTTTAATGTTTATTCCCGTACCAGTAAAAGCAAAATATTTTGTTCCTGTAATTTTAGCAATTGATTTGTTTTTAGGGTTAAAAGGAGACTCATTATTTGGAAGTGGAGGAACTGGTGTAGCGCATTTTGCCCATTTAGGTGGTGCTTTATGCGGATTTTTAATGATGTGGTACTGGAAAAAAAATCAATTTGATAATAACCGTTGGGATAGATAAGTAAAAGTCAAAAGTCAACAGTCAAAAGTTAAAAGTTAAAAGTAAAGTTTATTAGATGTCAATTTTAGAAGATATAAAAAGCCAATATAGAACAGGAGGAATTGTTCAAAAACTAATATTTTGGAATATTGGACTTTACTTATTGTCTCTTGTTTTTTTCTATAATTTTTCGTTTGGAAATTTCAACTTTCCATCTTGGTTAGCGTTGTATTCAAACTTTGATGATTTTATCTTTTCACCTTGGACTTTGTTTAGCTACATGTTTTTGCATGCAGGATTTTTGCATTTGCTTTTTAACATGATGGTTTTACATTTTTCCGGACGATTGTTTGAAACCTATTTTACACAAAAACAATTATTTGGACTATACATTCTAGGTGGTGTTTTCTCAGGAATAGCATTCTTAGTGGCATTTTTGGTGTTAGAGAAGACTTCTGTTTTAGTTGGAGCAAGTGGTGCAATCATGGCTTTGCTAATTGCAACAGCGACTTATGCCCCTTTTATGCAAATTAGATTAATGTTGATTGGAGTTGTAAAGCTTTGGCAAGTAGCTTTTGTTATTGTTTTGTTAGATTTAATTCAGCTACCTCTTGAAAATTCTGGCGGACATTTAGCGCATTTAGCCGGAGCATTGTTTGGTTTTTTATATATAAAAATGTTAAATTCAGGGACAGATGTTTCTAAATTAATATCTTCGATACAGGATTTTTTTGAAAACATCCTAAAACCAAAGAAGAAAACGCCTTTTAAAAAGGTTCATAAAAATAAACCTAATCCAAGCGCAACATCTTTTACTAAAAAGGAAAAAACAATGGATCAAAAAAAGATTGATGATATTTTAGATAGAATTTCACAATCGGGTTATGATAGTTTGACCAAAGAAGAAAAAGAATTTTTATTTAAAGCAGGTAAATAATGCAACAAGAATCGTGGATAAGTAAAATAGCCTTTTTCTTTAATAAAGTACTTGCTTTATTAACGTTGGTTGCTTACATACTACCATTCTTGTCTCCAAAATTATTTCCATTTTTAAGTGTATTGACTTTATCTATGCCTTTGTTTTTGTTTCTGAACTTTATCTTTTTTATGGTTTGGTTGCTTCAATTAAAACGTAAGTTTATTTTATCGGCTTTTGTGCTTTTAATAGGTTTTACTTTCATTAATAAATTTTATAAATTTTCAGAAAC